>NZ_JAKJST010000042.1:0-44012 GCF_050337275.1 Vibrio wakamikoensis
CAACAAGTGAAGCAGCCATTGATATCAATCGTTGAGTTCGTCTAGGGTCGTTAAGCTTTGCCAGACCAAACTGTACTTGTGCCCACTTCATTGGTGTTAAGTTTTCCATATTAGCTACCTAATCAATATTGCTTAAGTGATCAGATCGCAGCCTTGGAAAAGAGTTCAAAAAAATCCCCGAACTAAGTTCGAGGATTTGTGTATAAGAGACAGGGCTTTAAGCCTTCCTTTCGTTTACTCAATGTGACTACATTTCAATGTATCTAGCTTGCTTCTGCTTCCGTTAGGTTCGCTTCAGCACTTTCATCCACCGCTTTCACAAGTAGAACACCAACACCGGCCACGATAACACCACACAAGATGAACACGGCGCGTCCCCATAGTGGGTTAGGCAATAGCGCCATTAGACACACCCCAAGACCTGCAACCGCGATTAGCTTACCAAGCATTTGACGCTGTTTGTTGTCCAGCTTCTTCTGAGCTGCCGACTCGGCAACAAGTGGAGTAGATAGGTTACCAAAGAACTTGTCTACATCAGCTTGACGCTTCTCAGTAAGTGGCTTGTAGAACAGCGTAGATAGTACGAAGAAACCACCTGTTAGTGAAATGTGAGCCATTAGACCAATCGCTACTTTCACATCAGACCATTCACGCTTAGTTAGCTCTTCTAGACCAAATGCTGCTGAAACCATTTCTGCATTGATAACAAAACCAACTACATAAGAGACGATACCACCCACTACTAGTGTACCCCAGCCGGCCCAGTCAGGCGTTTTCTTGATGAAGAAGCCAAGGAACGCTGGAATGGTCATTGGGAAGCCAATCAAAGCACCTACATACATCATTGTATCGAACAAGCTCAGACCCTTAAGTGAGTTGATGAACTGTGCGATTAGGATGATAGCAAAACCAAATACTGTAGACGTGATTTTCGAAACCGTTACTAGCTCTTTCTCAGACGCTTGACCCTTACGGACAATCGGCTCATAGAAGTTCTTAACAAAGATACCTGAGTTACGGTTAAGACCTGAGTCCATTGAAGACATGGTTGCTGCGAACATTGCTGCAACGAGAAGACCCACCATACCTGCTGGCATGTACTCTTGAACAAAGTAAAGGTAAGCAAAGTCACCTGCTTTGCTGCCTTGCTCTGGGTAAGCAGCCGCTAGGTCAACACCTTGACCTGCAATGTACCAAGAAGGCATGAACCAAATGAATACACCACAAAGCATGAGTACACACGCTAGCAGCGCTGCTTTCTTCGCGTTCTTTGAGTCCTTCGCCGCTAGGTAACGGTAAGAGTTAAGCATGTTGTTAGTAATAGAGAACTGCTTAACAAAGATGAAGAATGCCCATAGACCAAAGATGTTCAGGTAGTTCAGGTTGTTACCCGCTAGGAATGAACCGCCTTCTTGAACAGGGAAGTTGTTAACGATTTCGCCAACACCACCGCCTTGCACAACAGCAACAACAGCACATGTCACGGTTACCGCCATGATGATAACCATCTGCATAAAGTCAGATGCGATTACCGCCCATGAACCACCCGTAACTGACATCGCCAATACAACCAAACCTGTTACCCAAATGGTAAGGTTCATGTCGAAGCCGAAGATGCCCGATGCGATGATCGCTAGAGCATTTAGCCACACACCCGCAGAAACAACGCTGTTTGGCATTGAAGACCAAGTAAATACCTGCTCGTTCGTTGCACCAAAACGCATGCGAATGGCTTCAATAACAGTCACTACACGTAGCTGACGGAACTTAGGCGCGAAATACGCGTAGTTCATAAAATAACCAAACGCGTTAGCAAGGAAGATAAAGGCCACTGCAAAACCATCGTTATAGGCTTTACCCGCTGCACCGGTAAATGTCCAAGCACTGAACTGAGTCATAAAGGCGGTAGCACCCACCATCCACCAGAGCATGTTACCGCCCCCGCGGAAGTAGTCACTGGTTGTATTGGTAAATGTTCGGAACATCCAGCCTATTGCCATTAGGAATAGGAAATAGACGCCCACAATAACTGTGTTTAAATCCATGATATGTGAATCCTTGTCGTTTTTACTTGTTGTATGATTAATATAACGACCAAATTGACCTTTTTGTAATACAATATACCTATTCGTGACATGGATATCGTTTTTGATGTAGAAATGGGTCTACATAGTTACCTTGATCAAACTTTGTTACGGTTACAAACATGACAAAGCGAAATTTGTTCGAAGAACAGTCCCTAAAACGAAGCGCCGCACATCCCTAACTAACTACCCTGGTGCCCCTGCTAAGCAACGAAAACACAAAAACATCAAAAAAAACAAAATCATAAAAAGATAGTTATATCATTAGACTTGGTACCCCACTCTTTCTCTATATTCAAAGCAAGTATTTCAAAGTGTAAAAAGTGTGACCCAAATCTTCATATCAATAAAAAACACACCTATTCAGATGAAATATTGAGCCAATTCACAGAAAGTTCGAATGAAGCAACCTAGTATTTGTCATACATTAATTCAATAACAGAAAATTAATGACATGGACGACCACGAGATAGGCTTTTGTCGGATGTTTCGGGAATCAAAGGGAACGCACTCTGCATGAACTATCACGTGAACAAGTAACATAGTCCCTCTAATAAAGGTTATAAACACAATGTTTTCCTAGCACCCCGTTAGGTTACTCGATGTTTATCGCCTCAAAGAAATGACAATATAAATTAGATAAACTAGGGAAATATCAGTATGAAACTTAAGCAATCTGCTCTTGGTGTTGCACTTGTATTATTAGCTGGTTCTGCCGCAGCGACGAGTCTCGATTACCGTACGGAATATAAACATACAGCTGAAGACTGGGCTCACCGTATCAAAATTGGTGATTCAACAAAAGCATTTGGCGGTAAATTGGCATTTGGTGTTGAGCAGAAATTTCAGAGTCAAGACAATGATCAAGGTACTCAAGATTTCTGGGATGGCGTTTCACGTGGCGACTCTGAGTTCTCTTGGGATTGGACTAAAGCAGTCGGTGAAAGCGGAAAGTGGTACATTCAACCAGGTATGCCCGTCACTTTTGGCAGTACTAAAACCACGTGGAAGCCTCAGTTCCGAGTTGGGTACAAAGCAGACTTTGGCCTAACGACAGCGCTTCGCTACCGTCACGAGTTGCAGATGTTCAACAAAAACAACAGTGACAAAACAGACATGAACGGCAACACGGTTGTTATAGCTGATAAAACCATTCAACAAGGTAAACTTACCTTAACAGGTTCATATAAGTTTGCAAAAGATTCGAAGTTTAAGGACTTAAAGCTGAGTTACGAAGCAAACTACAACTACAACTACGATGATCTGGTTTTATACAACGGTAAAAACTGGGAATGGGATCTTGGTCTTAAAGCTGGCTATCAGCTAGGAGCATTCCAACCTTATATCGAACTTTGGACGATTGACGTAAGCAGTAGTTCAGACGAGCGCCAGCTAAGAACTCGAGCAGGTATTAAGTACAGCTTCTAATTACTTAATTTCATTTAATCTTATGAGCGAATTAATACTGAAGCTATCGGTATTAATTCGCTCCTGTCAAATCAACCACATTCCAATAAAGTTTTTCAGTATAGCAAGGAAGTTATATTGCTCCACTTTGTCATAAATTAACTTCCTGCTAATTGACCAACAAACAGTTTTAGAATTCTGTTTTCTGTAATGAAGACAAGGAGTAGTTATGTCTGGTGTTCAGTTAAATAACATCGTTAAAGCGTATGGCGATACCAGTGTCGTGCATGGCATTAATTTAGAAGTAAAGTCGAAAGAATTTATCGTACTGGTTGGTCCTTCGGGCTGTGGCAAATCGACGACGCTACGCATGTTAGCTGGGCTAGAAGAGATCACCGATGGCGATATTCATATCGAGGATCGACGAGTCAACGAAGTCGCACCCAAAGATCGCGATGTCGCCATGGTATTCCAGAATTACGCACTCTATCCCCACTTAAGTGTTTTCGAGAATATCGCCTTCGGCCTAAGAATTCGCAAAGTACCCAAAGATAAAGTCACCAAGTCTGTTAATGATGTGGCGGAAATTCTAGGTCTAACTGAGCTCCTAGAGCGTCGCCCAGCCGACCTTTCTGGTGGTCAACGTCAACGTGTTGCCATGGGTCGCGCAATTGTTCGACATCCTAAAGTTTTTCTTTTTGATGAGCCCCTTTCTAACTTGGATGCCAAGCTTCGCACTCAAATGCGTGCGGAAATTAAACGCCTTCACCACCGCTTAGGCGTAACCAGCGTCTACGTCACCCACGACCAGGTCGAAGCCATGACACTGGCAGACCGAATTGTTGTTATGAGCAACGGTAAAATCGAGCAAATTGGCACGCCGATGGAGCTATTCAATGATCCAGTGAACACCTTTGTTGCCACCTTTATCGGATCGCCGCCAATGAACCTTATCGAGGCTCGCGCGTCACTACGTGAAGATGGGTGGTACGCAGAGTTTGAAGAGATCCAATGCAAACTGCCGAACGTTGCTGGACTTGAGCACAACAAGAATATCCTTTTGGGGATCAGGCCAGAATATATCCACATCGAACCAGTTGACCAAGCGAGTACGATTCCTGTTCACATCAATCTCGTCGAGACACTCGGTTCAGAGGCTTTGCTGCACACTAAATTTGTTGGTAAGCCGTTTGTCGTTAAAACCGAAACTCATGGCCGCATCGATCACCTGGATCAAATCAACACATTGTATTTCCGAGAAGACGCGATCACCGTCTTTGATCAATCGACTGGCAATGCGCTCAAGCGTATCGCGGTGAACTAGACGGAGCGTGTGTTATGGAAAACCTTCATCAAAACACAGATGAGACACTCAAGGCGCCTAATTCGCTAAGCAAGTTGCAGAAAAAGACCAAGTGGCTCATCCATCACTTTAAAAAAGAATGGCAACTCTATTTGCTACTCGCTCCAACCGTTATTTGGTTTTTAGTGTTCCTCTATAAGCCCATGTACGGATTACAAATCGCCTTTAAAGACTACAGTGTGTTCCGTGGCATCACGGAGAGCCCTTGGGTAGGGTTTGAGCACTTCGTTACGCTGTTTGAAAACGATCAATTTTTACGCGCAATTCGCAACACAGTCATGATAAGTGGCGCGAGCCTTATCTTTGGCTTCCCAGTGCCAATTATCCTTGCTCTGATGTTCAATGAGATCCTCAATGCGAAGTTTAAACGCACCGCACAAACGATTGTGTATCTCCCACACTTTATCTCAGCCGTTATTATTGCCGGTATTGTGATCACCGCATTTTCACCCTCAACCGGTGTGGTGAATCTGTTCCTCAATGCCCTTGGCTATGACTCGGTGTACTTCCTCACAAAACCAGAGTGGTTCCGCACGATCTTCGTCGGCACCGGTATCTGGCAGGAAGCGGGCTTTAGCTCCATCGTATTCCTAGCGGCTATTGCTGGCGTTAACCCATCACTCTATGAATCTGCAGTCGTGGACGGCGCTTCGCGTTGGCAAATGATGTGGAAGATCACCCTACCTTGCATCCTACCGACGGTCATCATCATGTTGATCATTCGAATCGGTAACATCCTTGAGGTTGGCTTTGAGATGATCATCATGCTCTATCAGCCTGCCACTTACGAGACTGCAGACGTCATCAGCACCTTTATTTACCGTCAAGGTATTCAAGCTGCTCAATACGATCTCGCCGCTGCCGCTGGTCTTTTTAACGCTGTTATCGCCTTTATTTTGGTGATGTCCGCCAACAAGATCAGCCGTCGCGTCTCTTCAACATCGCTGTGGTAATGGAGTAAGTTATGAGCCAAGCAATGAATATGAACTTGTACTCCCGAGGCGATAAGGCGTTTGTCTATCTGAATATGTTCCTCGTGGGTATCTTCACCATCAGTACGCTTTACCCTTTCATCTATGTGGCATCGATGTCTATCAGTGCTGGTGATGCCGTAACAGCAGGTCAGGTTGTGCTTACCCCTGTCGATATCACGTTCGCCGCGTACGAGAAGGTCATCACCGATCCTGCTTTTTGGATATCGTATAAAAATACCTTTATCTACACCTTCGGCGGTACGCTTGTTAGTCTATTGATTATTGTTCCTGGTGCCTACGCGTTGTCTAGACCCCAGTTACTTGGTCGCAAATACTGGAACATCCTAGTTGCCTTCACCATGTGGTTTAACGCCGGCATGATTCCGTTCTTCTTAAACATGCGCGATCTGGGTCTACTCGATAGCTACTTCGGTATCATCATCGGTTTTGCCTGTAACGCGTTCAATATCATCCTATTACGTAACTTCTTTGAGGCCATCCCAACGTCATTTGAAGAAGCAGCTCGAATGGATGGCGCCAATGACTTCCAAGTACTTTGGAAGGTATTCATCCCACTAGCAAAACCTGCCCTCGCGACAGTGACGCTGTTTTGTATCGTCGCGCGCTGGAACGGCTTCTTCTGGGCCATGGTATTGCTTCGCGATGAAAGCAAAGTGCCACTTCAGGTTTATCTGCGTCAGATCATCACCCAGCTTACCGATGACGATACGTTCGCCAGTACCTTGATTAACTCAGCTTACTCCTTCGAGACGGTGAGCGCGGCGATCATGATCTGCTCCATCATTCCAGTGCTTCTGATTTATCCATTTATTCAAAAGTACTTCAACAAGGGAATTATGTTGGGTGGGGTTAAAGAGTAACCCCCTCTGCCTAATACAAAACACAATAACGAGAAAGGAAACAAAAGATGAATGTAAAAATCACTGCGTTGTCTACCCTGATCGCTGCCACGCTTGCTGCCCCAGCATTTGCAGCGGAAGATGGTGCATACAAAGTGGCGGATAAACCAATTAAACTCGACATCCACCTACACCAAAAGAAGTTCGTCTATAACAACGACTGGCCTGTGGAGAAAGAAGCGGCGCGTCTAACTAACGTTCACCTAAACAACGTAGCCTCAATGGCAACAACCAAGAGTGAAGAAGCATTCAACCTGCTGATCGCATCGGGTGACTTGCCTGATATCGTCGGCGGTTCAAGCATGAAGAACAACGTAAACACTTACGGCCCTGAAGGTGCGTTTGTTCCCCTTAACAAACTGATTGAAGAGCATGCGCCAAACATTAAAGCATTCTTTGACGCCAATCCTGATGTTTGGGCATCCATCAAAGCCTCCGATGGCAACGTGTATTACATCCCGTACCTACCTGATGGTAAATACGGTCGTGGCTACTTTGTTCGTTATGACTGGTTAGAGAAACTTGGCCTTGAACCACCGAAAAATGTCGACGAAATGTATGAGGTGCTTAAAGCATTCCGTGACAATGATCCAAACGGCAATGGCAAAAAAGATGAAGTCCCTTTCTTTGCTCGACACTGGCAAGAGATGGTTCGTCTAGTGACACTGTGGGATGGTCGTACGTCTGGCTCTGACGTGTTCCACGACTTTCATGTGATCGATGGTCAAATCAAGCACGGCTATGCGCAAGAAAACTACAAAGTCGGTATTCAGAACCTCGCCAAATGGTACCAAGAAGGTTTGATTGATGCTGAAGTATTCACTCGGGGCAGTCGTTCTCGTGAGTACTTATTGTCAGCCGACCTAGGCGGTATGACACACGACTGGTTCGCCTCAACCTCTGGCTACAACGATTCGTTGGCGGACAAAGTAGAAGGCTTTCAATTCAAAGCATTCGCGCCACCAGCCTCCATCAGTGGTAAACGTGTAGAAGAGCATCGCCGCGCTAAAGTGAAGCCAGACGGCTGGGCTATCTCATACACTAACGAACATCCAATCGAGACCATTAAGTACTTCGATTTCTGGTTCACTCAAGAAGGCAAACGCCTAGCAAACTTCGGTATCCAAGGTGAGCACTATGAGCTAGTCGATGGCAAGCCAGTGTTTAAAAAAGAGATCCTAGAAGCGGATACACCGGTTAACGCACAAATGTGGGCGATTGGTGCTCAGGTTCAACGTGGTTTCCCAATGGATTATCAGAACGAAGTCCAATGGTCGAACAAATACGCGCTTGAAGGTATTGCTCTGTACGACCAAGGTGATTACTTGTTGGAACCATTCATGGGTGTCTCTCTAAATACGAAAGAGAAAGACATTTACGACAAGCACTGGGTCACCATTCGTGACTACATGGTTGAAATGCAACAAGCTTGGATCCTAGGCTCTCGTGATATAGAGAAAGACTGGCCGAATTACCAAAAGAGCATAGAGCGTATGGGCTATAAGAAAGTAGTAAGTGCGATGCAAGCTGCTTACGATAGAGCTTATAAAACTAACTAGCTTTTAACCTAAAACCGACGCAATGACCCGCTTCGAAGACGACAAGCGGGTCTTTTCATTTGAGTATAGTGGCCTGCACACATTAGTGAGGGAGACCTAATTTCACTATTTTGTGCTAGAGGCAAACAGTGCGCCACCTGCAGACATAAAGAAGCCACCCATCACCTTGTTAAAGCGCTTGATGTTCTTTTTACTAGATAGCCAAGGGTTAACCTTGGCGCCAAGCCTTGCATACACCAACATGACTAAAGTATCGATTACAATCCACGTCAGAGCCAGCACGACAAACTGCGTAAGTTGAGGTGAATTCACATTAATGAAGTTAGGAAACAGTGCGGTAAAAAACAGCAAGTCTTTAGGATTACTGATACCTACCATATAGGCTTTCTTGAGGATACCACGCTGAGTAAATGAGGCTTTCTCTTGCTTAGTATCAGTGCTAAATGCGGACTCTGTACCCGTGTCTCTCCAAGTCTGGTACCCGAGATAGACCAAATAAAGCGCCCCAAAGATTTTCAGCAACAAAAATACTTTCGATGATGCTGCCAATATAGCACCCAAACCGACAGCAGAGAGGACCATCAGTGTCAGAGAAGCAAACGTTCCACCAAACACCGTCGCTAGCGCACTCGATTTCCCGTATTTAACACCGTGGGCAATGCACAGCATCGCTGAGGGGCCGGGAGATGAGATCAAAACCGTAATGACCCCAACGTACGCCAACCATAAACTCCATTCCATTTTAGTCCTCCCTGTTTTATAAGTGTTGCGTTGTGCTATGCCATCTAGCACATACCTCCCACAACCTTACCGCTCTCCTCACGACAAGTCGAACAATAAATGTACACATCTCCCCTCTTAGCTGATCACCATCGCGATATAGCCAAGAATCAATACGAGAACCGATGTCAATGCATAAGGGACGGGATAACCAATTGCAGGCATGTCACTTTGGGTGGCATCTTGCGCCCCTTTCATTGCTGGCGTGCTATTTCGACCACCAGCGCAAGCGCCGGCAAGAATTGCTGGGTTCATCTTGCGAATGTACAGCCCATATAACCAAGCCAGTAAAGGCGGAACAAGCGCAGCAGTGACACCGAGTAGCGCAATTTTAATCACGATAATGCCTTGGAAGGAGGCGAGGATTTTAGGACCTACGGTTGCAGCAAGCACCGCTACGAAAAGATTAAGTCCGATATCTTGCAAAAAGCTTCTCGCTCCTTCACTCATAGGACCGCCAAACGCAGGGTTTCGAGTTCGCAAGAACGAAAACACAATACCGGTAAGCATACAGCCAGCCGAAGTCCCTAATGCAAATGGGATACCCGCAACCGTTACGCTCAAGTGGCCGAACACATAGCCCACCAGTAGAGCAGTGGCTAAATAGAACGTTTCGGTCACCGTACTTTCGACTATTGGCACGCTGTTAAGCTGAGATGCGGTCTGTTCAACACACCACTGCGAGCCTGCAATACGTACAACGTCTCCCACTTCAACGGTGGTTTGAGGCAGTAACGGCTGTTGATGACCCTGCCTAAATAGCGCTTTAAAATAGACACCGAAGCCAACCTCCGCATGCAACTGAGCGACAGTTTTACCTGCATGTTCTGACTTGCCAACATGGATATCAGCCACTTCAATATCAACATTGCGGGCTCGAGGCTCATCCACTTCATTGCCAATATCTGCCTCACCTTCTTTGATAAGAGCACTGTACTCGCCACGAACACCGATAACATCGCCAAGTTGTAATATTGGGTTATCCGATGCATCCAACACTTCATCACCGCGCACAACTTTTAGCACAACAGCATCGGAAAACCGTTTATAAAGATCCTGAACCGACTGCCCAACCAACTCTTCATGCGTTACTTTGTAAGCACGGACATCGATGGGTAAAACACCAACATCGGAGAATCCAAAAGTGCTAGGGAGTTTTTCATTGTCATCACCGTTAGAGAACTCTTTCTCAGCATCTTTACCGGCTTTGATAGGATCAATACCAAACATAGAAGGTAAGTATTTGATCAACAGAATAATAAGAACAGTAGACAGCACATAACTGATAGCATAACCCGCTGCGATGTTAGCGCTGACTTGGTCTGCACTCATACCGGCTGGCGGTACAAAAGCGCCAGAGGAGATCGCCGATTGAGCCACGCCCATAACCGCTGTAACAGTATAACTTCCCGAGATAATGCCTGCCGCATACCCAGGCTCTAACCCCAAGAGCTTGGCACCCACTACAACAATGGCGAAATTACTAAAGACAACAATTAGCCCTATCACCACAAAATCTAAGCCACCTCTTGCCAGCCCCGAAAAGAACTGAGGACCGACTTTCATACCGATGGCATACATAAACATCATTAAGAAAATATCGGAGACTAGCCCCGGCTCTTCAATCTTTAGTCCATATACAGAGAAAGAGGTCAGCGCCAATGCAACACCAACAATCAATGTACCTGCCGTCGTCCCCAGGCTCACGCCTTTAACAGTAATGCGTCCTAATGGGTAACCAATTGCGAGTGATAGAAATAGAAAAACAAAAGGGTTTTCAGATAAGTAATTAAAAAGAAAAGACATGATCTCACCTGCTACATTGTGATTGAAGCAGCAGAGCGATATAAGGAATCGCCCTGCCGATTACCTAGAGCAGCCGTAACATTAACCGTGGTTAAAGTTACTCGACTCATCAGCATCGCTGCCGTTAACCATTGGATGTTTGCCAAAGAAATCAACGCAGTGTTGCAAGTCAGAGATCAATAAGTCCGCCATATCTCGACTAAAACCATGGCGCACAAGAATACGCATAATAACCAGATCTTCGCGATCAGCTGGCATGGCATACGCAGCGATCTGCCATCCACGCGATCGGATCCGATCTGACAAGTCATAGAGGTTGAAACCTGGGTTTGCATCTTTCTTGATAGACCAACTTAACGCTGGAATACCACCATGACCATCGTAAATGATTTCAAACATGCCCATTTTTTCCACCTCTTTGGCAATGTAGCGCGCCGTTTCGTAACAAGCATCATGGATCTTTTTATAGCCCTCTTTGCCCAGTCTCAAGAAGTTGTAGTACTGCGCAACGATTTGTCCGCCAGGACGAGAGAAGTTCAATGCAAATGTCGGCATGTTACCGCCCAGATAATTTACATTGAAGATCAAATCCTCATGTAACGCATCCGCATCACGCCAAACTACCCAGCCCACACCCAATGGTGAAAGACCAAATTTATGGCCAGAAGCATTGATCGATTTAACACGTGGTAGACGGAAATCCCACTCTAAATCCGGGTCACAGAAAGGGGCTAAAAACGCACCACTGGCGCCATCAACGTGAATAGGAATATCTAATCCGGTTTCTTCTTGTAGCTTATCTAACGCTTCATGCACCGCTTTGACGGGCTCATATTGGCATGTGAACGTCACGCCCAGCGTTGGTACTACACCAATAGTGTTTTCATCACAACGTTTGATCACTTCTTCTGGCGTCATGATAAGACGATCACCTTCCATTGGGATCTCACGAAGCTCAATATCCCAATAGCGCGCAAATTTATGCCAACAAACCTGCACAGGACCACAAATAAGATTCGGTTTATCAGTTGGCTTGCCTTGTTTCTTCATTTTCTCGCGCCAAGCCCACTTCAATGCCATCCCACCAAGCATTGCAGCCTCACTTGAACCCGTCGTTGAGCAGCCCATTGGGTTTTCTGCATCTGGCGCATGCCAAAGATCAGCTAACATATGGACACAGCGCGATTCTATTTCGGCCGTCTGTGGGTATTCATCTTTATCAATCATGTTTTTATCGATGCATTCATCCATCAATTGATGAACCTCATCCTCGACCCATGTTTGACAAAATGTCGCTAAGTTCTGACGTGAGTTACCGTCTAACATAAGTTCATCGTGAACAACTTGATAAGCATGTTCCGGGGCGTGCTCATTTTGAGGAATTCGATACTTAGGCATGACCACAGACAAGTCTTTCGAAGAGTAAACATCATCTAGCATTGAACCACGAACAGCTGACTTTTTATGAAGAGGCATAATCTATCCTTTTTCTTACTAATACTATTAAGTAGTTAAATTGGTTTAAAAGATGGAAGAACGTGCCTTAAAGCTAGTCCAGATTTTGTGGCAGTGCTAGTTTCATATTCGGTTGATAAGATTCATAATTGCGCCGCTTGTATCGTTAATATTCGCCACAATATAAAGTCATTCATCTTACCCATAATGATGTCTAGTTTGTTGCTATGACTGCATCTACGACAAAAGTGTTGCCCCTTTCTCTACCTCCTCTTAAGAAACACATTCCCCCCTTTAAGGAGGGAATGTCTTACAAGGTGCTCAGTTTTTTATCAGTGACGAATATTCTCAGCGCGATATTCAAACGACGCCATCAGCTCAAATTCCAATTCGATCACAACTATCACTCAAGCTTCTTGCTAAAAAGGTAGAAAAATTTATAGTTTTATTAAGTGAACAATGAGAATCGACATGTCTTTACAGAAAAAGCAATCTAAAGTATCACTGAACATTAAGATTTCATCAGACTTAGATTTTCGTCTTAAACGAGCGAGAAAAGCAGCGCGTGAACAAGGATTGATGTTCAACGTTTCTAAAGAAGTTGAGAAGTTCCTTGAGAAGGAAGTAAAGAAGGTTGAGCGCCATCTATCAATCGATGAAGAGATTAAAGGTAATTTAGAAGATCTTGGAGTACTGAACATAGATAAGCTAATGAAGTCTATGGATTAACTATAAAATTGCCTTGTTATGAATTATCAAACTACAACTAAGCTTGGAGATGAATATGGGAACGATAGTTGGACTGTTAGTCTTAGCTGGGGTCGACATACTCCTAAAGCGTAAAACAGGACTTCATCTACATCAGTGGATTGCCAAGAAATACCGTGATTCCCACAAAAACAAGTGAATCATTCTTATAGAAACCGCACAATTTACCACTTCACCGGTGCTACTGAAAAAACACTTCTACTAAAAAAGCCAGCAGTAAAAACCGCTGGCTCAAACACTAATTCACTTTAACGCCTACTTTGCAGCAAACTTGCTGTGCGATTTCTTCAACTTGTAGAAAGTCGCTTGGACATAGTCATCTGGATCGCCAGTGATGTTTTGGTTGTAAACACCGGCTTTAAAGTACATGTATTTGCCACCAACATCGTATCCGCTGTCCGACATATCAACAATTTGGACTGCATCAGGCTTACCTTCACGCATCAAAGTCACGGTCATTTCGTTACCGACCACTTGAATGCGATAACTAAAGGTCTCACCGAGTTCAATACCATCACCGTCTTTTGGTACACCTGTCATATCACCGACTAGATTGTAATAATTGTCGGTGCCTTTATTGGTGTTTTCATGAGCAAAGTAGACCGTACCTTTGTCGTGGTTTGGTAACTTACGGTAGTAAAGTCGAATTGGCTCATCATCTTTATCGTGGATCTGACCAATGATAAATCGACCAACTTCATTGAGCTCACCCGTCGTTGTCGTGTGATCGACTTTAAGTGTCGCTTCGAGAACACCGTCAACGCCACCAGCGGCTTTTTGATCTTCCATTGGTGCCGAGCTGAATACCCAGTTGTTTTTGTTTACGCCTTTAGTATCAACGCTCTTATCTCCTTGGCGCAGCATTTCCCTCATCTCTGTACGCGCAAACTTAGTGTTTTTCGAAGTGCGCGCGCCCTTAATAAAGGTCTTGAACACCAGGCCACCGTCATCGGCAGTATAGAAGAGTTCTGGATGCTCGTACCCGTTGGCAAGATCCCACTCATACACATTGTCTGGCTTGCCATTTTTATCATGGTCGAACGGCATAGAGATGTACCATGAAGTGAGGTCAAAGTTTTCACCTGGTTTGTTACCCGCTTGAGGCGTACTCGGTAACTTAGGCTCCGCTAAAGGCACATCCCAGTCACAACTTGTCGCACAAGGTAGGGCGACAACCGCGCCAAAGTTGCCTTTACGAAGATCTTTGCGTTTATCATCAACTTTCGCGGTGGCTTTGCGCTTCTCTTCAGCCGCCTTTTCTGCCGCAATGACATCTTCAGTAATAATGTGATTGGTTGGGCAAGCATTAATCTTACAGTTCAAAGCCGCAAACTCAGTGACACTATTCCAGCTGCTCTTTGAGTTACCTTTACCCACATAACGCACGTAGCGAGCTTCTACCGGAGCAAACTCGAAACGCTCATAACCATTAACGGCACCAGAGCTCATGCCACCTTCAAGTGCCTTGCTCCACTTATTGCCATCAACACTGACTTCAATATCGAACAAAGTCGAACGCGCATTACCTTTATGGAATGCTAGGCGCACGGCATCAAACTGATTAATGCTGCCATAATCATAGGTGGCCGTCTCTCCTACTCCATTGGAAGACCAGCGAGTCTTGATATCTTGGTCAAACAAACGCTCTGGACCATTGCCATCGTGGCTGGATGATTCGATGGCGACAGGCGTTAAAATATCAACTCTTGGTAGCTCTTGGTCGGAACAGTAATCACTCTTACAGTTAACCCCGATAAACTCCGTCACACTATTCCACGCGCTGCTGCTGTTTCCTTTACCAACATAGCGAATGTAACGCGCTTGAATCTCGGCGAAATCGAATCGTTCTAAATCCAGTGATTTACCCGTGCTTTCACCATCGCTGATGACTTTTGTCCAACTTGTCCCGTCTAGGCTAGTTTCAATATCAAATTTGGTCGTGCGCTTGTCACCTTTGTGAAACGATAGTTTAACGGCATCGAAGGCGACCGTTTGTCCATAGTCAAACGTCATGGTTTCACCCACACCATTTGCTGACCAACGCGTCTTGGCGTCGCCATCTAGAACCATTTCAGGGCTGTTCCCATCGTGGCTGGAGGCTACAACAGAGGTAGGTTTTGGCGTTTGTATGGTGGCGTTGTCACCGGTCGATACACAACCGGTCAGAGCGATAACAATGGATGAAGCGAGTAGGGTTTTAAAGTAATTTTTATTCATGGTTCCATCACTTTTGAGTTGTCCAATCAAATTGAAAACAATAGGCGTCACCAATACGAAGTGTTACGTTGATGCCTTTATTGTTACAAATAATACTCTCATATTTTTGTATTACAAATAAGACAAAAAGCTCTCAAATGAGATAACGGTCAGATCTTTTTTATAACCTGTGAATTGTTAATTAACATCAGAACTATAGGCCAGAAACAACAAAACCAGCATGTCGCTGGCTTTGATTATTTGTATGATTGTAAAACGGACTCTATGCGAAATTGTCAACAAGAATCGCACGTCCGGTTCACATGACTACTCCAAGATTTCGATTGAAGACGGGCTAAACTAATACCGCTTGCTCAATCGCATAGAAGCCAACCCATGAATAGGTTTTACCTGCTATCTCCGCGTGATTCACACTATCACAGGTCACATTAGGGTCATTACTTACCATTAAAGTGAATCGCGTTTTCTCTGTCTCAATTTCCACCACAGAGGCCGAACCTGAATGTCCGATAACTCGAATCTCTTTTGCCACACCACGAGCATTGACGGACTGTTCAAGCTCTTCATTAAAGTAACCATGAGTCTCAACCACGGACGCAAGTAAGGTATCTTCTCCATGCGTCCGGAAAATAAAGCTCTGCTCGCTACGCAGGTTGAAACTTGGATCGTTAGCGCCAGTGCGGGTGAAAAAGATTTGCCCATTTGGATTTGAACTGGTGCCTAGCCAGGTGTAATAACTATTTTCTTGAAGCCAACTCACCAATGCGCTACCTGAAACGTTACCCTGTGCAATATTCCAAAGATGGCGATAGCCTAGAGCATCACTGACCACATTCAGCTCTTTGTGTGCTTGATAATCAAAGTTGGTTCTGATGATCTGACCGTCAAACTGATGTGAGTAATCATATTGATGAGCACAATCACTGGTCAGTCGAAACAGATCAATGAGTAAAGGCGCTTCAAAGTCTTCGTGCTTCAGCATAAACACACTGCGTTGCTGACCAATACCATCATAATGCGCATTGGCAAATGCACTCATACCGACCATTTGTTGGTGATCAGCACAGAAGAAGTGGGGCTCACCGTGCACGCTATCGGCGCGCTCCACATCAAAATAGTTTTGACAGGTTTCATCGACGGTTACTGCATTGTGAGCAATCGTCTGACGTGCATACGTCTTATTTTCATCTAAATAGCGACCGCCAAATTTCGGTTCAACGTTTACCCAGCGACCAAAGCCATACTCACGCAGTACCTCTTTGCCGCGGTTAAAGTAAGAGATACCCAAAGTATCAAAGTTGCCGTGCCCCATACCATGCTGACCATAGTTCATAACCAACTGGAACACATCTTTGTCTTTATCTTGGGCGCGCATGAAACCCTGAGCGCCGCGATCGCCAGTCGGGCCTTCATTCAGCTCAACGCTTGGCCAGAAAGGCAGGCCGACATCACTCTTGCTCTCAAACGCGTTCGATAACGTTAAACCACATCCATGCATCCATACTGAGTCTTGGATCTTGGCCATACCAAGTAGGTTCTCATCAATACCATAGTGTTCGGCATATTGACTAACGGCCACTTGAACACCAGCATCATTAATACTCATGGTTCTAGAAGCATCATTTAACGCAGGGAACTGACCGTTTGGATACGCCGTCGCTAGCATGGCCTCGACAGTTCTACCAATCACACCATCTTTGTAATTGAAGATATCGAGTTCTGGCATATGACGATGCAGAACTTCAGCAAATACACACAATGGACGAATTGCGTAACGGTGATAGTAAGGCCCTTCCATGTAGTAGCCTGAAGGCGCAAACAGCTTACTGATCTGAGCCAGAAAACCTCCACTTCCATCTCGATCCAGACCATAGACCGACATATCAAGAAACTCGCGACGATTCACAGCCAAGCCACAGATACCCACAGCGGCCACTGCCCAAATACCGTGATTGTGAATTCGGTCGAAGTCATGACCATACTTCACTGTGAACATATCAAGCATTGGATTGAAAAGATTATCAATCACATGTTGGCGCTCATCTTCTGTCATGGTCGATGCAACACATGAGTACGCCAAACTGCTAAACATCAGCCATACATGTTCGTTGAGTATTTGGTGGAATAAACGTCCGGTTGGATTGGTATTTTTTTGTACATGAAAATCGAAGGTCAAGTACGAGTCAGCATACGATGCCAGTAGCTCACGCACTAACTGAGCATAACGCTCTTCACCCGTGATTAAAAACAAACGACCCGCAAGATTCATATAGGTGTAGTTTTGTTTGTGGCGATTGTGCTCGTAACCACCCGCTTCACCATGCCCAGGAACCTCTATTGGAAGTCTCATAAATGCTTCCAGATCCTTAACATTCTTAGCGATGGCTTTTCCCATGAGCGTATCACGGCCGACTTCTTTACTGAGTTGCTGTACTTCATTGCCTGTAAGCAGTATTGGCTGAACTAACGTAGACATTTTCACCTTCAATCTATATCCCGGACTCAATTACAATAAAGTAATACAATATAACTAAGATTTAAATCTATTCATGGAAGAAAGCAGACGTCAATCACATAGAAGATATAGGCATAAGTGTCTTACTTGACGGGATATACAGTGATTAATCTTCACCTACTTTGAAACCAACTCTTTTCATGTTTTACGTAGATTCAACTCAATAATCGCACTAAAATTGTATTACAAATAATCTACATATGTCGCTATAACTTGTAGATACAAAAAAACCCCGCAAAGCGGGGCTAATGTAGTGCCTGGGGGATATACCGTCTAATACGTGGGAGTATTACTAGACGTATTTTTGATTAAGCGTCTTTTTTCAACTGAGTGAAGTAGTCAAAAATAACGGGTACATCATTCGATGCAAGACCTGCATCTACTGCAGCTTGCAGGCTTCGTGATGTTCCTTCTGCGATAAGCGACTCGGTACCTAGATCCGATACCATTTCTAGGAAGTAACCTAAGTCTTTATTCGCATTTGCAATAGAGAAGCCTAGTTTCTCTTCACCATCCACTGCATAGAACTTACAGAACTGCATAAACGGAGAGTTTGAAGGACCTGCTGACATAATGTCAAACAGCTGTTGACCATCAACACCAGCTAGTTTAGCTACAGCAAACGCCTGTGACATGGTTGCAACTGTCGTCATACCCATAAAGTTGTTAACAAGCTTAGTGACGTGACCGGAGCCTAGCGCACCTAGGTGGAATACATTCTCACCCTGTTCATCAAGTACTGGTTTCACTTTGTTGAATGTGTCGATATCACCAGCGGCCATAATATTCAGCAAACCGTCTTTCGCGTGAGCTGGAGTACGACCAAGTGGTGCGTCAATCATGCCAGCACCGCGCGCTGCCAACTCTTCACCAATTTTGCGAGTAGAAGCTGGGATAGATGTACCGAAATCAATCAGAGTCGAACCTTCTTTGATACCTTCAAGGATACCTTCGTCGCCGTACACCACTTTCTCTACAACGGCAGACGTTGTTAGGCAAAGCATGACGATGTCACTATTTTCAGCAAGCTCTTTAGGCGTTTGAACAGCGTTAGCACCACGAGCAACACATGCTGCAACTGCTTCTTTGTTCAGATCCATTACATTGAGCTGAAAGCCGCGGTTTTGCAGGTTTTCAACCATATTTCCGCCCATCAGGCCTAGGCCGATGAAACCAATAACTGGTTTTGTCATGTGGCACTCCTAAAATACTATTGTATGACTATTTGTGCAAATTACTATATCCCGTCTATTTTGGTTTCGCAATTACCATCGACCACAAAAACACGATGAGACGCCTAGTTTGAGATATGACGCACATAAAATCAGAATTATGAACAAAAACAAAATCTAAGTTACTGATTTTAAAAAGGAGCACCCAAAAGCTTTCTATCATGCCCTAGGATTGACCAAAATAGCGTGACGCACCCCTTAGTTTAAAGCGTCATTTTGTATTACAATACCACTTTGACTCTTTCCATCCGTTTACACACCGTTACAGGTCAAGGTTTCTCGTGTCTTCTCAAAACTATATCCGTACCAATTTCACCATTGCGTGGCCTCTCGCTTTAAATGCATTGCTCATGCAATCCATGCTAATGATTGATATTTGGTTGGTATCCCCACTTGGCGAACGACCGCTTGCTGCGATGGGGATTGCAACAACGATCGTTGCCTTTATTTTGGGAATACAGATGGCGCTGGCTAACGGCTCTCAACTGGTGTTAAGCCGTGCGGTCGGCTCGGGAAGGCCTCAATCGTTATCGAGTGCGGTATCCTCAGGGATGCTGATTAACTTTGCGGTTGCTTTGCTTTTTTGGACTTTGCTCTCCCTGTTTGAAGCACCTCTGCTCGCTATAATCACCCAAGATTCTCAGCTGCAATCTGAGATAAGTGATTACGTAGGCATCTCGAAATACCTAGTGCTGTTTACCGCCATCACGCAAATTTTCATCGCACTTTTTAATAGTATGGGGCGAAGCAAGATTCCCTTTAAGGGCTATCTAATTGAATTGCCTATTAACGCGGCACTCTCGTATGTGTTGATCAATGGGATTTCAGGCTCTAGCGCGATCTCTTTTGAAGGGTTAGGAGTCAGTGGCGCTGCACTCGGTAGTGTCATTGCTATTACAATACGCATGATTTACCTCGGGTGGAACATACAGAAAGAACCAACATTTAGCGGCCACGGTACCTTATTTACGACCCCAACGAGAACCAACTTAAAGAAACACTTTATTGAGGTATTTCCTGTCGCTGCCAATGTGACCATCTTGTCGATCGGTGCGACGACCTATCAGCTGCTCTACTCTCAACTCAGTCTCCATTCTTATGTTGCTATTACTATCATTTTCCCGTGGATAAGAGCCGGTACCCAATTTATAACAGCTTGGGCGCACTCCACTGCCATCACCATTAGCCAGGCAATTGGCTCTCGAAAAACCGATGGAATGGCAAAAAACATCGATACCAGTATTGATGTCGCGGTCTGGGCTTCTTTTGCTTGCGCGATTTTCTTTGCTGGACTTCACTTTGCGCTGGCAGATATCTACCCAGACCTAGATCCCGCGACCTATGATGCGCTTTCGGTAATCGCTCCGCTATATATATTTCTTCCTCTGGTTCGCGGCTACAACACGGTACATGGTCATGTATTGCGAGCGCTTGGAAAAACTACGGCGGTGTTTAAAATCAACTTTACTGGTCAGTGGCTTATCTCGATTCCACTTTGTGCGTTTATTATCTTGGGGTTAGATGGTTCGATCTTTTGGGCGTTTGCCGTACAGCCGATAGAAGAAATTGTTAAGGCGCTGCCATTTCGAATGCTCGCTAGACGTTCGCTGGCCGAGTTTGATAGCGCGCAGATAGACAAGCTGATGTTTGATGAGTAGCAAATCTTTAAGACAGATCCACAAAAACCGCCGAGTATGACTCGGTGGTTTTCGTTTCTTCATCAATAAAATCGATACTAGATACGGATATAGCCCGATGTCTCTAGACCATCGCCCTCATGAATGATTTTGCCGTCGATGTTGATATGCTCAGGACATTCAAGTGCTTTACCCCACTTGAGTTCAAGTGGTTGTTCAGTACTGCCTTTATAGAGACAAGTTTTCACCTTTGTACTGACATAGTCGCGTATTACGACTTCTTTCTCGCCGACATAAGCCCCGTAAGTCAAATCCTCACTGCTCGCTGAAGAGAAAGAAGACATTGAAATCAAGCACACTGCCAGTACACATTGAGTTAACTTTTTCATCGTAACCGCCTCACCTTTAAATCTGTAGTGAATAGCCGAATACTCCATCACCCCGCCTGTTGCTGACAACTATATCGAAAGACAGTTTACCGATGAAAACAGACAGCATCAGGTTAACTGATACATTTCAGTAACTCGTTGATTCTTGATTAACCACGAAGACATAAATCACCTAACTATAGGAAAATCATATAGGTCACAATGAATGTCACTCAATCAACTTAATAACTCTCGTATAAATAATCCTACTAGCGATACACTCAGAAACGAAAAAGGTTGGCTCAATGCCAACCTTTTCTGATTTTTTCGCAGTCAATTATTCGTAATCAGACGCGTATGTTTCTTCATACGTGTGCGAGTAAAGTTCAAACAGGTTGCCAAACGGGTCTTCTAGGTAAACCATTTTCGCCGGCTTACTGTCATCTTCCGGGTGGTAACGCATGATATCCATACGTACTTTACCGCCAAACTCTTCAGTGCGAGCAATTGCACCTGCAAAATCGTCTGTTTGTAGACAGAAGTGGAAGATACCTAGGCGAGAGAAGTCCACTTCATGGCGTTCTTGACGCTCTTTCATTTCGAATAGTTCTACGCCGATGCCATCAGTCGTCACTAGATGCGCGATATTGAAGCCTTTAAAACCCTCACCGAATACTGCAATACACATTCTGCCAATCGCAGTTTCACGCTCTTCGATGACTTTTGTGTTGTTCATAACGATTTTTAGACCAAGCGCCTTAGTGTAAAACTCTACTGCTTTGTCCATGTTACCAACCATGATGCCTACGTGATTCATTTTCATATTCAGTTACCCTTAATTCGTATTGTTTGTGTCAGACCTTGTGTCGATGGGGAGAGTATATGGAAATCATTGAATTAAGTTAAATTATCATAAATTATTTTATTGATAATTTTTTGTTATAATTTCAGCTGGCACGCATCACCTTACAATTACGCCACTCAATTGAAATATTGATGTGATAAGGTGCCGCATCGATTTTCAAATAGAGCACTTACATGCTTTCTATTCCCCCTTACCTTGCACTTTCAATAGCCATTGGCCTTGAAGTTTTCGCTACTTCTTGGCTTCCTAAAACTGAGCAGTTTACCGCACTTGTTCCTACGCTCGCCGTGTTGATTGGTTACGGTTTGGCGTTTTACTTACTCGCGGTCGCAGTGCAAACCTTATCACTTGGTGTCGCCTACGCTATTTGGTGTGGAGCAGGTATTGTCTTGGTCGCCGGCTTTTCTTGGTTGGTTTACGGGCAAAAACTTGATCTCTACGCGATAGTAGGGATTGGCTTTATCCTAGTGGGCACGTTGATCATTAACATCTTCTCTTCCTCGGTAAGTCACTAACTCCTCTATTAATACGAAGGCTGGTTATTGTTAAGCAGCCCTTTCGCTAATCAAATCATGCCTTACTGAAACTTAAATCGAGCAATGATCTTACAATCACTGACCGCTTGCATGCTCTCGACATGTTTTGCCACTTGCGGATTTGGGTGTCGTTTTAAGAAGCTTACCAAGGCCGATTTGCAGCAACCAAGTGAAGAGATAAATCGGTCACAATTCACTTGATGACATTGAGGAATCAAGGTCATGATCTCTTCAGACGCCAACTGCAGATACTTGAGCTCGTAATCACTGTCACCTTGAGCACGCCAGAAGTCTGCAAGATTGTGACAAGACATGACTTTGATCGCTAGCAGATCTTCGAATTCATCCGAATCACTGATCGTCACGTCCATCTGTTTGGACTCAGAAAGCGCCGCTTGATAATGCGTCACGGCCGTCATTAGTTCACCTTGCTGATTCGCCTCATCGGCCAATAAGATGTGCTGCTCCCACTTTTCTGTATCCACAACATCATCTCCATCGTAATCAAAACCCATTAAATGATATTGATTATCATTTAATTTTCAACCCCATTATTCTTATGGTTTGCTGATTGATCAGTAAAACTAAAAAAAACAGCAGACCTTGCTATCGATAACAATTATCATTTTCAAACGTTATAATATAACAAAAGGATCGTATAATGAAGCCAAATATCCACCCTGATTACAGAAAAGTCGTTTTTCACGACACCACTGTAGACGAATATTTTATCGTAGGTTCTACGTTACAAACCGACCGTACGATTGAATGGAAAGATGGCAAGACCTACCCGTACATGACTATTGAGGTTTCATCAGAATCTCATCCGTTCTACACGGGCAAGCAGCGTGTTATTAGCAAAGAAGGTCGCGTAGCCAACTTTAACCGTCGATTTGGTGGCATTAAAACTAAGTCAGAAAGGCAGGTATCATGAAAGTTCTTAGTTCAATAAAAAGTGCAAAAAAACGTCATCCTGACTGCCAAGTCGTCAAGCGACGTGGCCGAATTTACGTTATTTGCAAATCGAACCCAAGATTTAAAGCGGTTCAAGGTAAGGCCGGTAAAAAACGTTAAAACGTGATACATGTAAAGAGTTTGTTAATACCACCTTGAGCAGTGCATCCGAATGAGATTAGACTTGAGTGGTAGATTCATGCAAGGAGGCACAATGGACGATTTACAGTTTTACTTGGTTAACGATTACTGCCCGCGTTGCAACTCAGTGACACCGCACGACGCATTCGAAGTAGACAATAAGCAGCACAAGGACGAAGCTCAAGTAGAGCAAGTGTGTGAAAAGTGCCAAGGTCTCGAACTTTAGTCCAAAATTTGATTCAAATAGAAAAACCGCCCTATCAAGGGCGGTTTTTCTATAGTTTCTACATCAATACTAAGATGACATGTGCCTATAATTGATGTTGCGCTTATCAAGGTATTCTAACTGAGCAGCGACTCTTGGCAAAAAACGTTGCCAAGACTTGTTCTCGCTGGCGGTCCATGCCACTTCCGCGACAGCGAACAACCTTGGATACAGCAAATACTCCAATTTGGCTCTATCTTTAACGAACTCCGTCCACACCAATGCTTGGGTACCAATGACTTGCTCACTGTTTTCAATACTGCCAGGTTCAAAATCGTAAGCCGTTTTAAGATCAATGGCGCCAGCCCAAAGCACCCCTGTCTCATTAATGTCCTTGTTCCATGCCATATCGAGATAGGTAGCCTGAGCAGGACACATAATGACTGGATATCCCGCTTGCGCTGCTTTTTGCCCTTCAGCTCCGTTTGACCATGCACAAACAGTTGCATTTTTGGTGATCTTATTGCCATGACTGGCTTCTTCCCACACGGAAATATTTCGGCCTTTCTGGGCTAGATATTGCTCTAAGTGAGAAATCAAATGCCCCTCTAGCAAGCGTACATCGTCCAGTCCCATTGCCTGCGCCTTGGCAATACACGCGGGAGATTTCTCCCATACGTGTTTCGGTACTTCATCGCCACCCAAGTGTATGACTTGGGATGGAAATAACTCGCATACTTCATCCAATATGGTTTCCAGCACTTGATAGGTGCCGGGCAATCCTGGATTGAGCACATTATCTTGGTATTGCTGAATGGAGACATACTCAGACTTGTCGTCAGCTTCGCGCAGCAAATTGGGTAACGCCATAATAAGAGCACGGGCATGACCTGGAATATCAATTTCAGGAATCACCGTGATTTCTCGTGCTTTTGCGTACTCAACAACCTCTTTGATCTGCTGCTTAGTAAAAAAGCCGCCGTATCGCTTTGATCCGGAGCCAAATTGAGAAGGCTGCAACTCTCCTTCGCCTCGCCAAGCACCCAGTTCCGTGAGTTCAGGGAAAGCGTCGATTTCTATGCGCCATGCTTCGTCGTCGGTGAGATGCCAATGGAACGTATTGAGCTTAAGCCACGCCATTTGGTCGATAACTGACTTCACAGTGTCGATGCCATGAAAGGAGCGCGCACAATCTAAAAACTGCCCACGGTGATGGTATTGCGGCGCGTCGATAATGGTAGCCGAGGTGACCACACCTTGACCTGTAACCAACAGCTGCGCCAACGTTACCGCGCCATAAAAGAACCCTGCCGATGTCGCCGCTTTGATCTGTATAGACTCACCGCCAATCGTCAACTCATAGCCTTCAGGTTTGATGTGCTCTGCACTTACCTTCAATAACGACAGCGTCGCATCACCTTCTGTTTTGACAAAGGTAACCTCAGGAAACTGATTTGAAAGCCAGTCGATGGCGTTGCTGGTTTCTGTCAGCTCTGCCTTGAAGGTCAACTGACTGGCTAATCGAAATTCACCCTCAGTAGCCTCAATAGACTGCGGCTGAGGAATAACACCAGAGCTTGCTGCGGGAAGCGTCAACACACGAAGATCTAAGTCTTCTGGCTGGCTCATCTTATGTGTCCCCATGTTAACATCGACTATTGTTTCTCCAAGTCGTAAATAGGGATGATTTGGGCGCTCAGAAAGATTAAACAAACCACAAGTTTGACTTTCGATGGTGGTCTGCCAGCGCTCACCTTTTCCTATCGCAGTATTCACCGGAGGTGCCATCTCAATGTGCGACCCAACCTGCGAGGTAACGTGTCCATTGAACACGGTTTGCTTGTCGATAAAGCGAGGCATATCAAAGCAAAGCACAAAATCTTTAAGTTCCGTGTCTGTGCTATTTTCTAGCACGATATTGAGCTTGAGCGAGCCATCTGCGCTGTTAAGCACATCAAAGTGTAATCTAGGTTTACTCACGACAAATCCTTCTTACTATATACGCGAACTAGCGTTGATTGCGGGGAGTGTAACTACCTAGCATATCAATTGCTCAAAACCCTGTGATGATACGCGCGCAGCAGAAATCCAAGAATGCGGCGCGCCTTAGATTATTGACTTGAAGAACCAGATAGCTATTGCCTATCTGTATGCTTTGACGTAAAGGCCCACTCACTCGTTGAGTCGATGGTTAATATGTAGAGCCCAAGGTCACATCCTATATCAGCTTGGTAATATCAACCTCATCAATTTGCTCATCTAGCATGTACTCTTCAGCGAATCTTAAATACACACCCGACGTTAAAAATAGCTCAAACAGCGATTTGTCCAAATGGTTGTCCTTTACCATATAGCTCATGATTTGCAGCGATTCCGACAATGACTTCGCTTTTTTATAAGGACGATCGGCACTGGTAAGCGCTTCAAACACGTCGGCAATAGCCATGACTCTCGCCGCCAACGGCATTTCATCCCCTTTTAGCCCCATTGGATAACCGGTTCCATCCATTTTTTCATGGTGACCACCTGCAATATTGGCAACATTTTGCATGTGCGCAGGGAACGGCAATGACTCAAGGATCTGAATCGTTTGGATAATGTGATCATAAATAATGAAGCGCTCTTCTTCCGTTAACGTTCCCCTCAGTGTGGCGAGGTTATATCTCTCTCCTTGGTTTGCTTTGTATTCTGTTGGTTTCATTGTAAAACGAGGATCATTGGATAGAGGGGAATCCCACGGGATTAAATGCTCAGGCCTATCCGATAGCAGCGTTTCTTGCTCTGGTAATCGCTCTTTCCCTCGATAGCGCTGCTTTTCAAGCCAAGAGATACCTAACTGCTTGCTGAGCGTTCTTGTCCAAGGCATCGAGCCGATTTGCTTCAATCTCGCTAATTCTTCATCACTGACAAATTCACCGCCAAGATTAAGCGATGCAATGAACTCAAAATCATCATCCAACTGTTTGTGAATCTTATCCAATTCTTGCATTGCTTGTTCGCTAAGGTCTACGCCATGCGCTTTGAGCAACGCAATTTCACGATCACGTTTAATGACCTCGAAACGGGTTCTGATTTCATGAATACGATCATAAATAGTCTCAAGTTTGGTCGATTTGTCGACAACGTGCTCAGGTGTAGTGATTTTGCCACAGTCGTGCAGCCAACCTGCCATTTTGAGCTCTTGCCACTCTTTTTCACTCAGGTGGAAGTCCTTAAAAGGCGGCAATGACGAGTCGTGTGCGGCTTGGGTTAACCACTCAGTTAAGATCGGTACACGCTGGCAGTGGTTTCCTGTATATGGGGATTTTTTATCAAGAGAGCCTGCGAACACTTTAATAAAGGAATTTAACAGTGCCCGCTGCGACTCGAGCATTTGCTGGGTTTCGATAGCAACAGACACATAACCAAGCAACGTTTGCAAGTAGTCGGCATGTTGTCGATACATTTCGTCCGCCCCGCCCTGTTCAAAGATCAAACCCAGTGAACCAATCACCATCCCTTCCCGATTTTGAAGCGGAATGTATATCACCTCACAGCGATCGTTAATGGGTTGTTTTGCTCTCAAATGAGTAAGCTCATTGAAAAGGAATGCTTGAGTCTTTTTATGGTTAAAAATGTGCTCAATAAATCCAGTCACATCCTTCACCGAAATAGGCTCTGCATGAATATTCTCGGTTTGCTTAGACTGAGCGACATGAGGAACAAGGTGGTCACCTTTGGAGTTCAGCAGATACAGCAATACCCCGTCGGCAGACACAGACGCAGCAGTATTACTGCAGACCAGCTCAAGCATAGTGTTTAGATCTTTCTGGCGAGCAATGCCATCTGTCAGGGTAATAAACCGCGAGATAGTGCCCTGCGTCGACACTTGAGCATGATTCAGTTCCTGTATCTCTTTAATGTAACTGTGTGGCAGAGGCGCATTGTCAAACTGGAAGTTTTCAATCGCTTTGGCTTTCGCCGTTGCTCTTACTATCGGCTTAGAGATAAGCCTTGAGACTAAATAGATACAAGGCAACGTAATTAGAAATACCAGCACTGACGCATAAAACGTTTGTCGCTTAATCAACTCCCCTTCATCGAATATCGATGAGGCCTTGGTCGCCATCAGTAGATGGATGTGCTCACTATCGAGCGGTTGAATCGTTACGATTTGCCCAAACCAGTCCTCCCCTTGAAAGGAAAAGCGGCCTAATGTCTCGCCACCGTTTTTACGCTCGATGGCATGAGGAACGATGTCTTTATTGATTTCAGAGATGTGCAGGACTCGACTATCTTGCTGGTTGCGATCTCCGCTTGAAAACGCATAAACCGCACCATCATCGTTGTATAACACTCTAATAGACGTGTCATTGGCTAGGGTATCTCGCAGGGTATCTCCCAAGTCTTCAAGCAATACATCCACCGACACTCGCATTCCAAACGTATTGATTCGAGAAATAACGATTCCCATGCTGGTTGAGTGTGCAAGTTTAGTCGGCTTTGAAATGCGGTTAGTATTCGGCGAGATGTCCGTTGTTTCTTGAGAATTAGTATAAAAATGAACACTATCCAACTCAATTCGTTCAACGAGGTTAATGTTGTTGTCGAACGTGTAAGCTTCGCCCACTCCACGAATTTTGTGTGTAATAAGGTATTGAGAATCAGGGTGGGTAACTGGAATATCAGGGGAGAGCGCGTCGTTTATCCTTTTGACAATGATGCTATCGCCATCTTCAAACTCAAATGCGTAAGTTTGAACATGTTCAAACTGTGATAGTAAGTGCACGACTTCTGGCAGGACTCTTAACCTGTCAGAACCTGTCGATGTATTTAACCCGTGGCTGTTCGAGAAACTACCCAGCGCTGCGAATGCCGTACCATAGTGGCTGTTTAGCTGGTGTTTAGTTTGCTCGGCAATCCGCTCAAAGATTTTACCATTGGCCTTATAGATTACCTCTGACATCGCTTGATTGGTTAGCACGATTTGACTGCCAGCCGCGAGGACGACGACAAATATAATGATAGTGACAATATGAACATGAATTGGAAACGACCTGTTGGAGACTTTCATTTCATTCCCTGTCTATGGCTATCTCTTGTATAAAAATAGGACTTTTCTCAAGATAGCGATAAAAAGAATCCTCACAATGAGGCTTTACTCGATACTTTTACTGTCCCCGAATCTCATATCTACATAGTGCTTTCTCTTAAACCCATCTTTTCCTCGGTTACTATTTGAAAGTTGGCAGTTTCTGTCCGAATCTTAATTCATATGGATCATAAGTGGGTTGCGTATGGAGACGACACTTTCGGCTGGCGTATCGGGTATAAGAAAAGTTCTTATACCCTCAATATTGATCAACATTCTTTCCCTTGCCGTGCCATTAACGGTTCTGCAGATCTATGATCGTATTATTCCCAATCAAAGCTATGGAACCGCAACGCTGCTTCTCTTGGGGGCAACACTGGCGGTATTACTTGATGCTTTGCTGCGTTATGTTCGAAGTTGGGTCTTGGCCGCGGAGTCCGCCAACATGGAAAAAGCGCGCTATGCTTCGGCGGTTCGAGTGCTCGCCAGTGCACCTACGGCGGAAATCAAACAGTTAAAAGTTGGCGGCGTACAAAATGGCCTAGAGTCGATCTCAAAAATCAAAGATATCTACTCTGGCGGTCTGTTATCTGGACTCATAGATATTCCTTTTGCATTGCTGTTCCTGTTTTTAATTTACTATGTCGGCGGAGCGCTGGTTCTAGTGCCTGTTGTCGTGTGGACGGTGACGTTTTCAATTGTGTGGCTGTCTGGTAAACGGGCAAAAAATCGCAGCCAAAAGCACGCTGAACTCGACGACTTAAGAGCAGGATTCTTAGTCAAACTCTCTCGTAACCTACTCGGTATCAAACGTCAGGCAAGCGAATACCGTACCTTCTCAACATTCAAAAAGCTGAATCAAAAGTATCGTCTCATTACGGCAGACGACGAAAGAAAGAATGCGTTTGCTCAAGAATGTATTTATCTCGCATCACTTGGTACGTCAGTGGTTCTAGTGATCGCTGGTGCATCACATGTTTTGTCTGGAGAAATGACAACCGGTGGCTTAGCAGCCTGTTCAATACTCGCAGGGAGAGCGGTAGCACCACTGACTGCACTGACCAATCTCAATATTCGCTACGCAAATATGCAAACATCGATTCAGAGCGTACGGGAACTACTCACTCTCTCTGCACAAAAAGAAAGCCTTCCTGCTAGCATTGAGTCTTTGCGCCAAATTACCTATCGCGATATCGAGTTCGACCGCTACGGAAAAACTTATTCCATCAGCCACGAGCTGGCCTGTGGTCGCATCGCCCTTGTTAAACACCGCAATAACGAAGTGTCTGGACAAGCGCTGGCAGCGATGGCTGGGGTTAATACCATTGCAGGCGGAGAGGTGTTGATCGACGACTTAACGGTAGCTCCACATTCAATGGCATCGATAACCTCTTATGTCAGTGCCCGAGGCTCTATTTTACAAGGCTCCATTTTGGATAACTTGTGTGGCTTCAACCCCGAGCTTTCTGAGAAAGCCCTGTCATACAGTAAACAGCTAGGCTTGTACGACGTGTTAACACAACTGCCAGATGGTCTTGAAACTAAACTGGCGCAATTGCCAACGATCCCACTCAGCCACAGTAGTATGCGTTTGATTAATCTCTGTTTCCAATTGGCGAAACCGACTCCGCTGCTGTTTATCGATAAACCAGAAATCGATCTGGACATCGACACTTGGCCTAAATTAGCTGCGGTTCTGGAAAATGAAGCTAGCTCTGGACGATGTATTGCTTTGGTTACTCATAATCCCCTATTTAAGCAATTGACGAGCGACGTCATCAGTGTTTCTGAGGTAAGTGCAGGCGAGCGAGGTGAGTCAAATGAATAACTTCGAAACCGCCGCACTCAAATCACTCAGGCTTTTAGACGTGAACAGCAACATTGATGTGTTTGCAAATCAATGGGTAGAAGAAAATGGTTTAACGGATCTGCAGGATTACTTAAGCATGCTCGATCGCCTTAACGTACCCTATCGGATCATTAGCCAAGATATGGTATTAACTCAATACGATTACAAAGTGTCTGTGCACGTTTCCGACTCCGGATTGACAGCCTACAAGCGTAGCGATGCCATAGAGCAAGACCTGACCCGCAATGCTTATATCGTTCTTTTAGAAGACACTCCCCCAGATAAACCAGATCCTAACTGGCTCGGCAGCCGCCTCGACGCATTTCGACATATCATCCCCAAGGTTGCACTTGCAAGCTTGGTCGCTAATTTGTTTGCGCTGGCCATCCCTTTCATCACCATGTCCATTTACGACCATGTTATTGGTGGCGATGCGCCTCATGAGTTATCTGGTATCGCTATTGGCGCCACGCTTTTATTTGCTCTGCTTTGGCTACTGCGAGTGATACGAAGTCAAACTTTAGCGACAGTAGCGAATCGCATCAGTCGCGAGATATCAGACGCACTGGTTAAAAAGCTGCTCACGGAGAGCTATCAAGTCACTAGAAACACCGCACAACAAACCCAAGTCAATCAGCTGAATTTCTCACAGCGAATTGCAGGTGTGCTATCAGGGCCACTCGGCAACACACTTTTTGATATACCCTTTGTTTTGGTGTTTTTAGTGGCGATTGCTGCACTAGGTGGTTGGTTGGTTGTGGTGCCAATCGTCGCTTTGTGTTTGTACTATCTGGTGGCGAAGCGCTCAATCAAACATTCCGCAGTGAGAGCTAATCAGTCCACTATCGCTGGAGCTAACCGTCAAACTTTGATCGCTGAGCTATCAGGGCAACTCGGGTTTATGCGCAGTAGTCAAATGATAGTTGGGTGGCTCTCCAAATTTGATAAAGCTAATCACCTCGCTTCAACCAACAGCTTTAAACAGTCTTTGCACCAAGCCAAATACACCTCCATTTATTATGCGATTGGCATTTTGTCGACCATCTCCGTGATTGGTCTGGGAATTGAGCTCATCTTTACCAACGTCATGTCCGCCGGTGGCTTGATCGCGACCATGATGTTGATTTCAAGAATTACCGGGCCAGCACAAACACTGGCCAACAACGCCTTTCGTCTCCAGCAACTCAAACAAACCGAGCTGCAGATTAATCGCAAACTGGCCATGAATACAGAGGAAAGCTACCGCTACCATCACCACACGCTTGACCAGTCGCCACCGCAAATAGAGCTCGATCAAGTAACGCTGCGCTATGCAAAACAAGCGAAACCGGCACTGAGTGGGGTCTCTGCCGTCATTGAACCGGGAGAGATTGTCGCCATCACTGGTCCATCAAATAGCGGTAAGACCAGCCTCATCGACACCATCGCCAGTTTTCAGTCGGTACAAAATGGTGTGGTCAACATTAACGGCATAAACCTCAACCAATACGCTCCGCATCTCTATCGACATTGGCTGTTCTACAAAGCGGCTCATCCACAGATTTTGCTCACCAGCATCAGAGACTGGTTTTCTGACAATCAAGACATAGAAGATCAACAAATCATCTCCGCCATCGAACGAGCCGGAGGGAAAGAGTGGTTGGCTTCATTAGAGAATGGGCTCGATAGCAACTTAGCCGATCTATGGCCAGCCAGCATGTACGACTTATTATCACGGTTTGAAGCTCGAATGCTCATTACCGCAAAAGCACTGGCTACCCATTATCCGCTTTACCTTCTCGACAACCCGCTTCAGGACTCGGCGCCAAACTCCGTTGAACTATTTAGCGACTTTTTAAATGAAAAGCGCGGCCGTTCGACAATCCTCTTCAGCACACAAGACGCCGAGTTGATTAAGCTCGCCGATAAGGTGCTGGTGCTGAATCAAGGAGCCGTGGCCTATTTCGGCGCTTTGGATAATCAAGATTCACAGCAGGAGTCACAACCTATGGAGATCGTTGCTAATGAGTAAGGAATATTACGCTGAGGCGATAGAATCAAAGCAAACTCGTCGACTCTTATCCGTTATTACGTCGGCGATTGCACTGTCTGTGATCGCCTTCATTTCCTGGTCTGCCTTCACCAAGGTCGATGAAATTGCTAAGGCGCAAGGCACCGTCATCCCTGAAGGTGAAAGGCAGATCATACAAAGTGATATTGGCGGAAAATTGAAAACGATTTCGGTGTCAGAAGGGGATCTCGTCGAGCAAGGACAAGTACTGGTTGAGTTTGATGCTACTTTCCAAACAACGGCGCTAGAAGAGCTCAGAGCTCAACAAGCGTCACTCAACTTAACCATTGAGCGCCTTAGCTCACTGATTGATGAAAGAGAACCCAACTTCTCAGACTATGAACAAGAATTCCCAGAGTTGGTCGCTCAGCAAAAAGCGCAGAGAAGCGCGCAGGTCGCTCTCTACTATCAAAAGCGTATCGTTTTAGAAAAAGAAGCCGAGCAAATCGCTGAACAGCTGCGAAGTACTGATAACGCTCTGCCTGCCTATGAGCGCGAGCTTCAAGCCTCACAACAAGAACTGACCATACTCCAAAGAGGACAAAAAAGCGGCAACATCTCACGCTTGCGAGTGCTAGAGATGCAACAAAAAGTGGCGTCAATTGAGCAGCAAATAGAAGAGACTCGAGGTAAGAAAGCGCTGCTATTGAAACAAGCCGACTCTAATGATGAGAAGATCTCACAGCTTTTAGCGGAGGCAAAAGTAGAAGTGGCAGATCAACGCTCCAAAGCCGCATCAGAGCTCTCTGCTTTAGAGGCCAGAGTTCGCTCGGGAGAAGCAAAACTGTCGAATACGGTATTGACCTCGCCTGTACAAGGGCTAGTTCAAAGCATTCCTAGCACTAAAGCGGGGGCAGTTATTCAACCTGGAGGCACTGTGGTAGAAATCGTTCCCATTGGTGGCAAAGCGGACTTTAAAGCCAAGCTATCACCACGTGATATTGGTTTTGTAGATGAAGGTCAACCTGCACGAGTCAAGGTCGATGCTTTTGATTATAGTCGATTTGGAGCGCTGCGCGGCGTGGTCGAGTCCATCTCCCCTACGACCACCAAGGATGAGAAAGGCAACATCTTCTACGAAGTCACGGTCTCTGTGGAAAAACCCTACTTTAGAGATGACCCGGAGCGCTTTGCGATCTTGCCGGGTATGACAGGTGAAGTCGACATCACCACTGGTGAGAAGACCGTATTCCAATATCTTTGGAAACCGATCTATACCAATGTAAGCCGAGCCTTTGGCGAGCGATAACTGAATCTTCTCTAATACTCTTCGTCGTTAATTAAACAAACGCCCTTGTTTAGCAAGGGCGTTTTTAGATTAGCGCGTTGGATCATCTGGCATTGTGGGGTCGTCTAAATCGTGATGATGACTCTCGGAGTCCTGCAAATGCTCCATGCCGGAGTGCTCATCATGATGGGAAACATCACTGTGATGATCAATAGGGGATTCCTGAGCGGACGCTTCATTTAGAACAATATCAATGTCATCAGGTAGATCAGAACCGGTGGTATCTGTGTGGCTATCCTGATGCTCAATCCCTAACCGCTGCAAATAATTGCTCGCGCCGATATGTTTCGGGGATGTGCTATCTTCATCTATGTGTTTCGCAGATATACCAAGTTCAGCCATGATCGTGAGTTCTTGGTGACTCTCAACGGTAGAGCTTAAGTCAGGCTCATCATACGCCACACTTGGGGGTGGAGGTGGCGGCGGTGGGTTATGAGATAATATCGGCGTTACCGTCATATCTAATACCTCTGTACCCAACGTCAACTTCCCACTATGCCCTGGTCCGTGACTCAAAATGCTAACTTGCACGTGCAATACCACATCATCATGATGTGAGCCTTGTAGAGCAATCTGAAAATGGTCTTCATGAACCCCAACATTCTGCGCAGAGCCGTGAGGGCCAGTATGAACATTCGCATGTTCTTGGTAGCTCAAATGACCTGTTTTCGGATCGATACTTAGTGTGCCCCATTGGCTGGTATAGGATGTTTGATAATGTCCACCGACCAATATTTTCCAGCCTTGCTGTGAGCTAGGGATCGGTGTTTGCGATGGCATTAGCGTCGGCACGCCAAGGTTCGCACTGATATGATGACTACCGCTTGGCGCTATCACTACGATAGGTTCTGGTTTTGCCCCAGCAGAAACATTCAATGCCGAACTCACATTACCGTGCTCATCTGTCATCACTGCTTTCACTACGGTATTTGGCGCAACTTCCAACTGAATACCGTGTTGAATGGCGTTAGCATCCAAAACATGATCGACGCCATTGATGTTTAAGTGCTCTCCAACCTTAGCATCTGACGCAGCATGAACCGTTGCTGTAACTGTCCCGGCCGCTCCTCTGGCTATCTCCGCTTTACTGTACAGATGGTCTGAACCCGCGCTCTCAAAGCTGATAGTAGGACTTGCTACCGTCATATCAACATCAATTTGATGATCGACCGATGCTGTTCCTACGTTGCCAGCAAGATCAGAGCTCGTAATACTCGCGTGAACAGTTGTTGTCTGGGCTAACTCAACTCCAGGAACGTCAACATGATAATGGTGGGAAGCATCGACGATCCCAGAATAGGAATGGCCACCTACCTTCAAGGTGACGACATCGCCTTGCTGAGCATCACCTGACACCGCCCCTGTAATCGTGACGACGCCTTGAGACTCATGCGCATTTATAACATCATCCGTTGCGATAGTGTCGACAGTCAACGCTGGTCTCGGAGGTTGAATGTCTATCGTGACAGGAAGCAGACTCGATACGGCAGGCACTAGATCAGAGGGCGCCAGCGCTCTTGCTGAAAGATTGTGAACACCGTTTGTCAGAGCAGTTGTGGATATTTGGTAGTTACCCTGTGCATCCGAATATCCACTACCCACTGCATTAGGGCCATCATAAAGCTTCACTTCAGAAAACGGGATATCCGTATGCCCGGCAATGGTTGGTGTCGTTTGGTTAGTCACATTATCGGTATGTGACTGTCCTGAGTCGCTTGCGGTCACCAGATCTATAGAAACACGATTCGCAGGTTGAGAGACGCTGCTTCCATGACTAGGCATAGCAGTGGTCACCGTCGGCAAACCTGTGACATGTACACTGATTCCTGGGCGCTGGCCTTGGATTGTAGGCGCAGTCATGTTGCCATTTAAATCAAAGGTCATATAACGCGTTGAAGTTGCGCCTGCCCCATCAGTAACAGTAACTTCAAATGTATCCTTAGCTGTGTACTGATTTGCGCTTGAGTGATACTGCATCCCTAATAGTTGGCCGCTTGGCACATATTTGTAGTCACCTGTATCTGGGTCTAACGTTAATTGACCAAAACGACCCGTCGAAGAAGCGACAGAATAGTGATGGACATCCCCAATGTCTGGATCTGTATTGGTCAACTGCCCGGTTATCGGTGTCACCGGTGTTATGTGAAGAATAGGCGCATCATTGATCGCGTTCACATCGATGCTCATGGATGCGCTTGTCGAATCCTGATGCCCGTCATTGGCACGGAACTCAAAATGCGCATAATTAGCGCCGCTCTGATTTTGTATTGGCGTGAAGGTTAAATGACCCGCGTCTAAGTCTGCTTTAGAAATTTGTTGATTGGTAGTGACAGCCACACCATTCAAGGTTAACAAACCGTGGGAAGGTAACTGAGTAATCGTAATGTAGTTTAGCGCATCATGATCCGCATCTTGGTAGCCAAATTCTGCTGCGGTGAAAATATGACTTTGGTCTTCATCGCTTGTAACCGTTTGTGGTGTCACCGTTGGTGCATGTTGAGCTGGCGGCTTAACCTCTATGGATAGCGTATTTTGCGAGGAATCATTAACTGGGGTACCGCCATCGTCTCCGACTCGATACACCATGTTGGCTACTTTCCCGGTGAAGCCCGCTTCAGGAGTAAAGATGTAGTGACCATTAGCTTCAATAGCCAGTGTGCCAACTCCCGCTATGGCATGAGGATGACCAGGAGTTACAGTCACGTAGCTCCCCGACACAGGATCCTTTATCTGTATATCTTGAAGAACAAGGTGAGCATTTGAGTCTGAATCTGTCGCCGCTGACGCCGTGCCTTGTGAGGTTCCTGCACCCGAGATGAGATTACCCTCAATTGGACCGGTACTTTGAACGCCCGAATCAGTGAAACTATGTATCGTGGGTCTGTCCGTTGATCCACTAATCGTCACTGTAATAGAATGTTTGGTGCCGTCTTGGGAGGTAATCTCAATACTGTCAGTAAGAGTTTGTCCATTATCCAAGTCTTGAATCGGTGTACTCTTGTTGTCTGCTATATAAACCCACGTCCCACGACTAGTGATGTCGAAATGACCATAGGTTCCATCCTGGGATAATTTCTGTTGCCCCTTAAGATCTAATGCAGCTTCGCCATGGCCATCAACGTCAGAAACAATCAGGTGTCCATGGCAAACAAGGGCATCAGTAATGGTTGCTGACCCCGTGGTACGCACGTTGTGGTGAATATTTGTATCTTCATCTATGCTGCCAGAGTCACCCGTAAATGTTGCCGCATCATTAACGGCAGACAGGTTCATTGTGGCGGACGTCGATACTGAAGCACCATGTTCATCTTTAACGTCATAAATAAACTGTACCTGCCCGTAATAGTTCTTCTCTGGGGTAAAACTAAAAGTTCCATCTAAGTTATCGACCACCTGCCCATGATCAACACTTAAGTTGTGCACACTCAATAGACTGTGGTCATCAACATCACTGGCATGGGCGAGTAAATCCGCCGCGTTCAATGTGACTGCCGTGTCTTCTGTGCCTTGAGATAAGCTCACCGCGGAAGTAATGACAGGCGCGTCGTTGGTACCGTGCACGGTGACCGTAATAGTTTGCTGAGCCGTGCCATCAATCGATTCAACCGTAAAGGTTTTCTGGTAGCTTTTCCCGTCACCTAAATGCTGTAGTTTGGCATTGTCTATTGTGTACTGCCATCCGCCGCGAACATTAACAGAAAAGTGCCCACCTTCTGGTGTATCAAAACTCTGTGTAACAAATCCCGCTTGACCATGATCGGGATCTACCACATGCAAGCTACCACCGCTCCAGACTTGATTTGGCGTACTTCCCGGTGCAAGGTTGTCTTCATAAGCATGATTATCTAATGACGAATATTGCCCCACGACTATACGAGCTTGATCATCTTCACCAATGACTTTAACGATGATGTTAAGCCTTTGGCCATCACTGGTTCTTACCTGATAGGGGATCTCCATCGACTCCCCTTTATGTAAACTATCAATTCTGTCATCAGCGTGGCGATTCAGTGCTGACTCTAAGCGGAAATGATAACTACCGTCAGGCCAGATAGTGAAATAGCCCGGCGCATAACCTTGTCCCATGTATCTTCCGCTGAATGCGAATTGAGTATGATCACCCGTATCAGGGTCAGTAAGTTGCAAGTTGCCATGATAAATCTTTGTTTTACTTAATAAGGCTTCAGATTCCGTCATCTGAATAACATTGGATGTCAACACTGCTTTGTCATCGGTACCTTCAACCGTTAAGGTCGCAGATTGTGGTGTTTGCCCTCCATGCCCATCATCAACAAGGTAACTCACGACAACTTGCTGTGTCTGGCCTACGGCGAGATGCTGAAAGCTCGAGTGAGTCGCATCAATAATCACAGAATGTCCATCTGCACCTAAAGTCAAACCGTCAGGCAAACTAGCCGCTGCGGTAGCACCATCGACTGAATATCTAATTTGGGACACAGACAATGCATCCCCTTCTTTATCTGTTGCGCCTGCCAAGAGATCAACCGCGTGATGATTGGTTGAATCCTCTTTGACCCGATCAGTAATGGGCTGAACATCAGGGCTGTCATTGACTGCAGCTAGGGTAGTATTTGCTCCTGTATGTGTCTTTCCTCCGTGAGCGTCCACCACATCGTAGTTAAAGTGAACCTGACCGTTGTAATCTCTGTCTGGTGTGAAGGTATAGGTGCCATCTTGGTTATCTAGAATTGAGCCATGATCAGCAATAAGATTAGTGATGGTAAGCAGACCTTGATCGTTATGATCAACATCGACACTGTTGGCGAGCAGTTCTGCTTGAGTAATGACTTGTGGGAGATCTTCTTTGCCTGTTTTGAGCTGCACCTCTCCAGAAACATAAGGGGCATCGTTATCCCCATGAATGGTGATAACAATATCGTGGGTGGTACCATCTTTGGTTTGAACAGTAATGGTGTCTGTGAGCGTTTCACCAAAACCTAACTTATCTATGGTTGTTCCCACAGTGGTGCTCGCACCCTGCCTTAGCCAATCCGTCTGGCCTGCTGCGACTTTATAGTCCCAATGGCCGTCCTCGCGAAGCAGGAGATGTCCATACTGACCGTGATAAGAAAAGACCCCGCTTTTTATATCAAATTTCGCTTCACCCGAATCAGGATCGGTAACCAACAACTGACCGCTTGTCATCAATCCATCATGACTTATTTTAGACATACCCGGCTGTGCGAAGTCAGGTGACATATCCTGACCTGCTTGGTTTTCACGCACATCTCCCGTGTCCACACCTGATACCGTAGCCGCATCATTTGAACCTGTTATCACTATCTCAAGGTTTTGCGTCGAGCTTGCTCCATGTTCGTCGGTAACCGTAACCGGAATGGTAAGCGTCTGAGTCTGACCTTTTGCTAGGTGGTCGTAGCTCGCATTGGTCGGATCAAACGTGTAGCTACCGTCAGTATTGAAAGTTAACCCGTCCACAGACTGGGCAATGGAATAAGCTAATGTCGCACCATGGTCGATATCACTTCCCTGCATCTGGCCATTGAGCAATGAGCCGTCCTCGTTCACGGTTTGGGTTTGCGCCGCAAGAGTCGGTGTATCGTTGGTGCCCACGATATCAACAGTAATCACATGAATGTCACCACCAAGAGTTTGCACCCGATACTGAACATGAACAGTTTCACCTTGTGCTAAATGCTGCAGGTTTGCGTTCGGAACGCTATAGGTCCACCCTCCCGCTTTACCTATTGATAAACTGCCACCATAAGGGTCGCTAATCGCGCGAGCATTCAAAGTTTGATGGAAACCGCTCTGACCGACATCAGGATCTTTTGCATCTAGAACACCGCCAGTAAATACCGTGTGTCTCGCGTCGCCTTGCACGTGAAGATCTTCTGTCACTGAGCCAGTACTTTGACCAGTAATGATTGCCGCATCATCCGTGCCCTCAACAAGTATTTCCACTTTCTGAGTTGCGCGGGAACCATCACTAGAAATAGCGACGATGTTGAATGCCTCAGCCTTACCATCACCACTTCTTAGTGAGTCAACTTTTGAAGCATCCAAGTCATAGTGCCAATGTCCAGAACGATCGACATAAAAGGTTCCGTAACTGCCTGCTTGAGATGACGCAGAGCCAGCTAATTCAAAAGAGACTTGATCGTCCTTATCAAGATCGTGCGCCTGCAGCATCCCAACAACCGTCGTTTTGATATCTTCGACCACTGTCCCTATTGCCGCTGTTAGCGCATCTGGAGTGTCAATAATGACATGATCGTCTTGACCTTGAATGGTCGCTGTTACCGGTATTCGGGTACCATCTTTTGTGATGAGCACCATGCTGTCCTGAAGCTGCTGCCCAGTTTTCAGTCCTTGAATTTCAGAACTCGTGTTGTCGGCGGTGTAACTCCATTTGTTATGACCATCGGTGCTGTGTGTCGTTGAGAAATAGCCATGGTTTGCAGTCAGACTCATGGCAAAATCTGCTGGTACCGCGTGTTGGACACCATTAACTTCAATAAACGCAATCTCTGTTTCCGAAGCGCCGTCAACATCGGTAACATCCAAGTTTGTCCAGCCCGACCATAGCTGTGAAGCTGTGCCAGATCGTAAGTGATCTTCAGTCACCGAGCCTGAATCTTGCCCTGCAGCCAGTACACCTGCGTCATTAACTGATGCGAGATCCAATGACGCACCTGTTGGCGTTGAACCGCCATGCGTATCATTGATGTCGTAACTGAAATGTACTTTGCCGTGATAGTTCAGTTCGGGTGTGTAAGTATAGGTGCCGTCGTGGTTGTCACGGATAGAACCATGGTCAGCGAGTAAGTTGGCGACCGTCAACAATCCTGCATCGTTGCTGTCGACATCAACCGCATTTGCTAACAATTCTGTTTTCGTGAAGGTTTGGCTTATGTCTTCTTTACCAGACTGCAAGGCCACTTGCGATGACACATATGGCGCATCATTATCGCCATGTATTGTGATTACAATGTCATGAGTTGTGCCATCTTTAGAATGCACGGTGACAGTATCAGTGAGTGTTTCGCCTTGACCCAACTGGTCTATTGTCGAGCCAACGGTAGTTTTGGTGGAGCCTAGGTGCCAATCGTGAGTACCCGCAGCTACGGCATACTCCCAATGCCCATCTGGACGAAGCAGTAGATGCCCATATTGACCGCTGTATGAATACACCTGGCCATTGGGATCAAACACGCTTTCACCAGAATCTGGATCCACAATCGTCAGTTGGCCGCTCATAGTCAGAGAGTCTTGACCAATGACCCCCATACCTGGCTGTGCATAGTCAGGAGACTTATCCTGCCCTGCCTGATTCTCATGTACATCCCCTGTATCTACACCACCAATAACCGCAGTGTCTCCTGTACCTTGAAGATTAATTGTCAGGTTTTGCGTCGAACTTGCACCATGCTCATCAGTTCCAGTAACTGGAATGGTGATGACCTTATGCTCACCGTCTTTGAGCTGTTGATAGCTAGTATGAGAAGGGTCAAACGAGTAGCTGCCATCGGCGTTAAATATCAGCCCATCAATAGCGTGAGCTATCGAATATGTGAGCGTCGCACCATGGTCAATATCTCGGCCTTGCATCTGTCCATTAAGACTGTTGCCATCCTCTGTCACTGACTGTGTTTGTGCGCTGAGGGTTGGCGCATCATTAGTGCCATGTATATTTACTTCAATCGTAAACGTGGTGCCATCTTTCGCTCGAACCACGCATTGATCGGTAAGCACTTCACCTTGGCCTAATGATTGAACTTGGGGCTGATGGTCTCGGATCGTGTAGGTATAGTGGCCATCTCGCATCAACAAAATATGACCGCCAAGCTTGGTATCATAGCCTATGCCGGTATAGGTTTGCGGACCATAGTTAATATCAAACATCGCTTCTCCTTGGTCAGGATCAACGATGTCGAGTTTGCCTTCAAAGTGAAGCTTGTCATGGGTATCAATGTAGCCTCTGTCTTCTGTCACGCCAGCCAAATGATGGTCGGTCGATGCGTAGCTTATTTGTGCGTTATCTGAGACCGGTTTGAGCGCGGCGCTCACTGAAGTAGCGACGCTTCCACCATGTCCGTCATGGACTTCGTAGTTAAAACGTACTGATCCGTTATAGTTGAGTTCTGGGGTAAATGTGAACGAGCCATTGTGATTATCTGTAATGGTTCCAGCGGAAGAACCATCTGTCTTGAGCGCGACAAGACTGGCTACTGATAGATGTCCAGCATCGTTAGCATCAACATCCGATGCATTGGCAAGCAAGGCGGCGCTGCTGATGATATAGGGCTTATCCTCATTGCCTGGCGGTAATGTCACGGTCGTAGAGACTTCTGGATCGTCATTGGTACCGTGCACCGTTACTGTAATAACTTTTTGCGCAGAACCATCTTTTGATTCAACGGTAAATTGCTCTTGGAAGCTTTCTCCCTTACCCAACTGCTGAATCGCAGACAAGCTGTTGTCAATGTGATACTGCCACATGCCCGTTTCTGTAACCGTGAAGTGGCCTCCGTGGCTCGACACCAACGTTTGAGGCTTCAATTGATCGTCATCATGGTCAGGGTCGATAGCCTTAACGAGACCAGTTGCAAATAGCTCAGTTGGGTATGCCGGAGACGTCATCGAGTCTTCGTGTAAGTGATTATCTATCGTGCCGTAATTAACAACAATCTGAGCGCTATCTTCTTCACCATGAATCGTCACGGCGACGGGTTTTGTTTGCCCATCGGCGGTCTTCACATTGAAGGTTTCAGTGATACTCTCACCTGGCTTCAATGCGGCAACCGTTTTTTGAGCATTGACAGTGCCAGCATAATTGCCTTGAAGGAAGTAATTGTAATGCCCATCAGCACGCAGGGCGAGTGCACCCAATCTAGAGCTTGATTGATAGATCATATCGACGAACTGAGGATTATCTGTAGTGTCGATATCCGTCAGTTGAAGTGTCCCTTTGATAGAAGTACCGTGATAGGTGTGCTCGGCAGCGGCTTCACCGATATTTATCGAACTCGAAGCCAGCTGTGCTTTGTCATCGGTACCGACAATTTTTACAGTGACACTTTGAGGTTTTGACGCTCCATGACTATCCGTGACTTGGTAACTCAACTCAAATGTAGCAACCTCGCCTTTCGCAAGATTCTGGAATGTAGAGCTGGAAGGGTCGACCTGCAAATGACCATTAACGATACCAAAGCCATCAGGAAGCCTCTCTATATGTCCATTTACCTTAACTTGGAACAAGCTGCCAACGCTTAGCGCATCACCATCCACATCTTGAGCATGAGATAACAAGTTAATGTCAAGATGCTGTGACTGATCTTCATGGAACTGCGCACTTATTGGCGTCACCGTCGGCTTATCATTAGTACCTTCAATAACGAAAGACAGCTCTTTTTGATCTTTTCCACCCGCAGTATCAGTCACAATAACTGTGGTTTTCACGGTTTGCGTATCGCCAACCGCCAAATGCTGATAGGAAGCATGACTTGGGTCGAAGGTGTAACCACCATCTGAGTTGAATGTTAGGCCATCAATTGGATTCGAAGTGGTGTAAGTCAGCAAGTCTTGATCAACATCGGTTGTCACCATTTGACCGTGGAAGACCGCGCCATCTTCTTTCACTGATTGTGATTGGCCAGACATCACTGGCAAATCATTGGTGCCTGTGATGGTGAACTTGAGAAGTTCTCGATGCGAGCCGCCCGCCGTATCGGTCACTGTCACCATAGTGGTGACGACTTGGGTGTCACCTTTTGATAAGTGTTGATACGACGCATGGCTTGGATCGAACGTGTAACTGCCATCAGGATTGAACGTCAGCCCATCAATCGGATTTGAGGTGCTGTAAGTCAGTAAATCGTGGTCAACATCTGTTGCCACCATTTGGCCGTGGAAGACCGCGCCATCTTCTTTCACTGATTGCGACTGCCCTGCCATCACTGGCAAGTCATTGGTGCCTGTAATCGTGA
>NZ_JAKJST010000043.1:0-43268 GCF_050337275.1 Vibrio wakamikoensis
TCTAGCTCGACTCAAGTCAGCTAAACCAGTCATTCCTTGCTCGCGGAAACGGTTGATCCATTTGTAGCCTGTTTTACGAGCTATGCCATAACGCTGGCACAGCTCGCTAATAGAAAATCGATGGCTAAGCCAATCTTCAATGAAAAGTTCTCTTTGGCTCATGATGCAAGTCTCTTCCCATGGCATAAGCTTCTCCTCTTCGAAGCTTACACATTAGCACTTGTTACCCATGTGCCTGGTTAGAACTGTTACCTATGAGCCCGGTCAATACCGCGCGCAGTAGACCCCTGCCTGCGCAGGGGTGACGAAATTTTAGGGTAAGACAAATCCAAAACGTACGTCATTCCTGCGTAGGCAGGAATCTAGTTTGGATGCGATCGAAATTACGATAGAACTCTGTTGCGATAATTATACGTGCTGACCCGCCACAAATCCTGATGACCAGCACCATTGGAAGTTGTAACCCCCTAACCAACCCGTCACGTCCATGACTTCACCGATAAAGTACAAGCCCTCAATAGACTTACACTCCATCGTTTTAGAAGAAAGGTGGTTAGTGTTCACTCCGCCCAGCGTCACCTCTGCAGTGCGATAGCCTTCGGTGCCATTAGGCGCAATCGTCCAGTTTTCTAGTGACTCACGAATCGCCACCAGCTCTTTCGGGTTGTACTGTTTAAGTGGCTTATCCGCAAACACCTTACGCTCAATCAGCACTTCGACCAAACGCTTTGGCAATAATCGTGCTAAGGTATTTTTCAGGCTTTGATTAGGATGTTTCTCTAGCGAGCGCGTCAGAAGCTCTTCAATATCTGCCTCTGGTGCTAGGTTCACCGACACGTTTTGTCCCGGCTTCCAGAACGAGGAAATCTGCAGCACCGATGGACCAGACAATCCACGGTGAGTGAACAGCAATGCTTCTTTGAAGAGCGTACCATCATTCGCCGTAATCTCTGCTGGAACGGCAATGCCAGAGAGCTCCGCAAAATCTTCTTTGTCTTCTTTGTGCAGCGTAAATGGCACTAAACCCGCTGTCGTTGGCACAACTTCAAGGCCAAATTGCTCGGCAATCTTATAACCAAACGGCGTCGCACCCAGTTTTGGCATTGAAAGACCACCCGTAGCCACCACTAAAGAGTCACATTCAATCGTGTCGGTATCGGCATGCAAAGAGAAGCCTTGCTCGGTTTTCTCGATGCTATGCACATCGGTTTGGTAGCGGAACTGAATGTTTGGAGACTCACACTCAGAGAGCATCATTTTAACGATGTCTTTCGCTGACTCTAGGCAAAACAGCTGACCGTGATCGCGCTCTTCAAACTCGATGCCGTATTTACTGACTAACGAGATAAAGTCCCAGTTAGTGTATTGCGACAGCGCCGATTTTACGAAGTGTGGGTTTTGACATAAATAGTTGTTTGCCGACACATCGTAGTTAGTAAAGTTACACTTACCACCACCGGAAATCAGAATTTTACGACCTGGTTTTTTTGCATGATCCAGCACCAGCACGCGACGACCTCGCTTGCCCGCTTCTGCTGCGCACATCAACCCCGCAGCGCCTGCACCAATAATCACCACATCAACTTTCTGATTCATCACGGTTTTCCGACAAAATTCAAATAAAAAAAGGATGTGCGTATTGCACATCCCTTCAACAATCTGGCGCTATTCTAGCGGCTTCATCGATTAAAGCCAACACTTCCAACGCTACTAAGCAGCCGGAGACTGACACCAAGTTCGTTGCGCCGTACACGAACGCAACCGGCTCACTATTGTCAGCTATCGTCTAAAGCATAAAGCCAGCAAGTAAGGTCACACCTGTCAACGCCACACAGAGTACAAACAACTCACGGACGCGATCACACTTACCTGTAAACACCGGATCATGGTGGTGATGGTATTCTTTGCTTTTGAGATAGTGATACAGCCTCACTTGCTTCGACATATTGCCGTGCGTCGTGAAAAAGCCACGTCCGTCGACTTGCTGATACAAGAGCGGATGTGCCTCACGCATGATGAAAATTAGTGCGCGTAGTGCTGTCAGATACCTCGCCATATTGACTGAGGTAATGAGCATCAATGCTAATAGAATAGTGTCTCCACTGATCATCTTTTCCTCCCTACGTCTTCCTAGACACCCAAGAGAAAAAGACAATCAATGGTCTTTTAAACGCTGATGTTACTCAGCAGGGGCGTCCATAATGGAAGAAGAACCCTCTTTTGCTAACGTTGCTAAATCCTTGTCGATGAAGAATAACGCCTGTCCATTTTCACCTACGAGTTCTAGCTTATCTAAGATCCCTTTAAACAATTTTTCTTCTTCATGCTGCTCCGCAACATACCACTGAAGAAAGTTGAACGTTGAGTAGTCTTGAGCCGAGAAGGCAACATGCGCCAGCTTGTTGATTTTCTCCGTAATCATCTGCTCATGTTTGTACGTTTCGCGGAACACATCGCCAAGGCTTTCAAAATCGTGACGAGGTGCCTCAATACTGCCCAAAATTGGCAGTGCACCGGTTTCGCTTACGTAGGTAAACAATCTTTGCATGTGCTGCATTTCTTCGTCCGCATGCTTACGAAGAAATTCTGCCGCGCCTTCAAATCCTTTGTCTTCACACCAAGCACTCATTTGTAAGTATAGATTGGATGAAAAGAATTCGAGGTTAATTTGCTCGTTCAGGTGTTGAACCATAGATGGAGAAAGCATTTACGACTCCTAATTTCGTAACTGGAATTAACGCCACTATAACATAACTAATTGAGGAGTCTTCTGATCTCATGCCCAAACCTGGCAACAACTGTGCACTCAGCGCTTACTTTGATTCTAGAAAACTTTGGCGACTTTGCTCACATTTTGTCGTCTTGTAATTGAGAAAATTATTGAGGGAGACTCGTTGTATTTAGTCACGACAAGGCAGAGTTTTATAGCTATGACGACCGATTTGGGATCACATCAGCATAATTTTCAGGTGTTAAATGCTATGTTTTTAGTAGGACGAACGTCAGGAGGAGTGCGTTATGGGTTACAAACATATTATGGTCGCATTAGATCTCTCAGAAGAAAGCAAAATGCTCATAGACAAAGCGGTCTCACTTGCGAAACCATTGGATGCCGAGATATCGTTTATTCATATCGACGTCAACTATGCCGAGCTTTATACCGGCTTGATTGACCTCAATATGGCAGAGACACAGCATCAGGCCATGGAAGCCTCGATGACTCAGCTAAGAGAATTTGCTGAGTACGCGAATTACCCGATTAAACATTCATTGGTTGGCAGCGGTGACTTAAGTAATGAGCTGCGCGATACCATTGGTGAATACAATGTCGATTTAGTGGTGTGTGGTCACCATCAAGACTTTTGGAGCAAAATCCTGTCGTCTACCAGACAGCTTATCAACACCTCACCCGTCGATATGTTGGTCGTGCCGATCAAAGACTAAAAATTGCAAAAGGCTTCTTCGGAAGCCTTTTTTGATCGGATCTCTCATCGTGACGAAAAGTGTTACACTGACGGCATTTGTTATTAAATGATAATTGTTAACTATGGGTTATCTCTATTCTGTTACCCTGCTTTGGGCTTTTTCTTTCAGCCTAATTGGGGTTTATCTCGCGGGTCAGGTTGATTCTTGGTTTTCGGTACTAATGCGCGTTGTCCTAGCGGCACTGGTCTTTTTGCCGTTCACTAAGTTCAAGCAAGTTCCCAACAAGCTCAAGGCCAAACTGATGGCGATTGGTGGTATCCAGCTAGGACTGATGTACTGCTTCTACTATCAATCATTTTTGCTGCTTTCGGTGCCGGAAGTGCTGCTGTTTACCGTTTTCACACCAATCTACGTCACCTTGTTCTATGACTTGCTCAAAGGTCGCTTTTCGCCATGGTACTTGGTGACGGCGGCAATTGCGGTCGCGGGCGCGGCGTTCATCAAGTTTGCTGGCATTAACGATAACTTCTTGATGGGCTTCTTGGTCGTGCAAGGCGCGAACCTCTGTTTTGCTATTGGTCAGGTGGGTTACAAATACGTGATGGAGCAAGAGCAGGTTGAGCTGCCGCAGCATAGCGTGTTTGGTTATTTCTATATTGGCGCGACGATCGTAGCCACCATCGCCTTCTCGATTTTTGGTAGCTTCGATAAGATGCCAACAACGGGCGTGCAGTGGGGTGTGCTTATCTACTTAGGAACCATTGCTTCTGGATTGGGTTACTTTATCTGGAACAAAGGTGCGACAATGGTCAACGCGGGCGCACTGGCGGTAATGAATAACCTTCTGGTGCCAGCGGGGCTTATCGTTAATATTGTGATTTGGAATCGCGATGTGGACTTGGTGAAACTGTCGATTGGTGGTGGGATCATCTTGCTATCACTCGTGGTCAACGAGCTTTGGGTCAAACCAAAAGCAGAAGCCCAGCTGGCAAACAGCTAGGCTTAGCTCGAAATAAAGATCTTATTAGTGCAGCTGTTCTGGCTGCACTTTCATTACCTGCTTTTCAACCGTGGCTGCCGCTAACTGGTACTTGTGCTCAAGTTTGCTCTGCTTACGTAACAACTTCTGACTTTTCTTCAGTACCTTACGCAATTTCTTCTGCGCTTTTTTCTGCGCTTTGAGTGCTTTTTTCGCACGCTTCAGTGATTTCTTATCGATAGCATCTACGCTCAACGCTTCGGTCATTTCCACGTTGGCCGCTGGTTTAGGCTCGGCTTTGTTGGCAATCTTGGTTAGTTTCGGCACAGTTGTGGTCGGCAATGCTTCAGCCAACACACCACATTGCTGCTGTTCAGCTATTGGCTTGCTTTGGCAAGATGCTGGCGGGATAGCCGCCGGTTTGCAAAGTGTGGATTTATCGGCGGATGAGCGTGAGCAAGAACGGCACAGGAACTTAGGTTCTGCGACCAAACGATGGATGTCACCAAGGTTGTCACTGATGTCACGACGATTTAACTTGCACAGTCGCTTCTTTCCAACAGATACGGTCATACCACTTAATCTCCAACTAACCACAACGAAAACAGGAATGATTCTTAGTTAGATATAACGTCAATTGGCAGCGGTTGCAAGTAACTTGCTCCAGTTACACCAGAGCAAGTTACTCAAAAAACATATAGGAAAGGATTAACTCATTGATGCGTTAACGTAAACATCGAAGCGATTTTTTTTGGTCTCAATCGCCATTGTCGGTTTTTTCTCATCCAGCCACTCGGCGTAGTCTGGACGTTTGACCACAACGCGTTTTGCCGCAAGCTTAAGAGCAGGCTCAAGCAGTCCGTCTGCATCGGTATCTGCGCCAACCAAAGATTGAAAAACACGCATCTCTTTTTTCACCAGCGCCGATTTCTTTTTGTTCTCTGGATGCGGATACATAGGGTCTAGATACACAACATCGGGCTTGATAAAGGCGTTGTCATCGGCAAGTTCACTTAAGGCATCTAGGCTCGACGCATGCAGCAGCGACATACGCTCACTGACCCACTCGCCAATTTCAGAGTCTTGTTTGGCGCGCTCAAGGCCATCATCCAGCAATGCGGCGACCACAGGATGGCGCTCTACCATCTGCACCTTGCAGCCAAGAGATGCGAGCACAAAGGCATCGCGACCTAGACCAGCAGTACCATCGAGCACCGTAGGTGTCGCCCCTTTGTTTAAACCTGCTGCTTTAGCAATAGCTTGACCTTTACCACCACCAAACTTACGCCTGTGCGCCACTGCACCACCAGCAAGATCGACGTAAATCGCGCCCAGTTTCGGTTCATCCAGCTTTCGAAGCTCGAGTCTTTGTTCGGTCAGCACCAATGCAAATTCGGAATCGTCAGACGCCACCAACCCCCAACGCTCGGCAAGTTGCTGAAGCTCTGGTTGACGTGGTTGATGTTCGCAAATGAGTTGAATGTGCAAAGTGAAACTCCGAAATAAGACAATGGGCGCCAGTGTACCTCAAGTCGATAGCACGACCAATAAGCGTGATCGACACAAAGACGACTGCGCAAAAATAGTGATAAGCTTGTGCACCAATGAAACGGCACGTGTTCAGCGATGTCGCCCACTCACTCAGACAAAGGATTCGATATGCACGGTACCAACAATCTCGACGATCTGGATAAAGCGATCCTAAAAACCTTGATGGAAGACGCCCGTCGCCCGTATGCCGAGATGGCAAAACAGTTTGATGTGAGCCCAGCGACGATTCACGTGCGTATCGAGAAGATGAAAGCGGCCGGGATCATTGAGGGTACTGAGGTGGTCGTGAACACCAAAAAGCTCGGCTATGACGTGTGCTGCTTTATCGGTATCAACCTATACGCTGCGCGTGACTATCACTCGGCGCTGGAGAAGCTCAATGCCTTGGATGAAGTGGTCGAAGCCTACTACACCACTGGGGCGTATAACATCTTCGTGAAGTTGATGTGCCGCTCGATTGAAGAGCTGCAGCACGTGTTGATCGATAAGCTGCAGGCGATTGAAGAGGTGCAATCGACGGAGACGCTGATTTCGTTGCAGAACCCGATTAGTCGAAATGTGAATCCTTAGGTTTGGTGGACGTTCAGTGAACACGCGCTGTTAGTAGATTCCTGCCTGCGCAGGAATGACGACATGGTTGAGTGTGATACCTTTTATTAGTGCGTCACCAAACCCAAAAAAGGCGCTCATCAGAGCGCCTTTTTACTATTTCAAGTGAGAGATTAAACCCACTTAGTCTTAGTTGCTTCTTTCACTGCAGACATAACCAGCGTTGGTAGTGATGCTGCCATGATGACACCAAATAGGTGACCTGCTGCCAGTGCTTCAGTATTGAAGATTAGCTGGCCTAGACCTGTGTAGATAACCCCTAGCGATAGAATCGCTGACACCGATACTGCACCTAGTAGGTACTTGTTGGTGAAAGGGTTTCTGCGGTATAGCGACGTAAATGTACGTGAGTCAAATAGATGCCATAGCTGAGCAAAGACTAGCATCGCAAATGCCATTGTCTGTGCGTAGTTCGCAGAGAAACCATTGGTCAGTGCCCAGTTGAACGCCATGTAGCTCATGCCACCCAGTGCTAGACCACGAGTTAGGATACGAGTACCTAGGTGGTCACTGAAGAAGCTCTCGTTACGTTTGCGAGGCTTACGCTCCATCAGATCTTTCTCTTCTGGCTCAACACCTAGCGCAAGCGCTGGTAGACCATCCGATACCAAGTTGATCCATAGAATCATTAGCGGTGTTAGCGGCAAGATAGCCTCTGGCCCCATCATTAGGAACGCAAACAGGATAACCGATACTTCACCCACGTTCGCTGTCAGAGCCTGACGGATGAACTTACGAAGGTTATCGAAGATTTGACGACCTTGGCGTACCGCTTTCACGATAGTGCTGAAGTTGTCATCCAGTAGGATAAGGTCACCTGAGTCTTTCGCTACAGACGTACCAGTGATACCCATAGCAACACCGATATCTGCACGGCGCAGTGCTGGTGCATCGTTCACACCGTCACCTGTCATCGCTGCTACTTCGTTGTTGAACTGCTGAGCCTGAACGATACGTAGCTTGTGCTCTGGTGTTACACGGGCAAATACTGCAACTTCCGGACAGATCTGACGAAGCTTGTCATCGTCCATCTCATCAAGCTCTGCACCCGTCACAACCAGATCTTTCTCGCTGCGGATGATACCGATATCACGTGCAATCGCTGCTGCTGTTAGCGCGTGGTCACCGGTGATCATTACCGTTCTCACACCTGCTTGGTAGCAGCTTTCAATCGCATCGCGTACTTCTGGACGCGGTGGATCCATGATGCCGTAGAGACCCAATACCGTAATATCTTTCTCTAGCTCTTCAAAGTCACGCTCTAGGTCTGCTTCTGTTAGCTCTTTGAAGCCAACGGCTAGCGTACGCAGTGCGTCTTGAGCAAAGTTTGCAATCGCAGCTTCGTAGTTTGCAACGATCTCAGCACTTGGGCTAGTCGCTAGCGCAAGGTTGCCGTCCGATGCTGTTGGTGTGTGCTCAACAGACGTACCGTCAACCATGAAGCCTGCTGCGTTGCGAAGAATCACATCTGGCGCACCCTTGATAGCAAGGAAGTGATTGCCTTCAGGACCTTTCACGATAACCGACGCCATCTTACGAGAAGAATCGAACGGGAATTTCTCAACGATAGAGTAGCCACCTGACGTTAGCATCTCAGACTGGTTCAAACCCGCCTTCGCAGCTGCCACAATCAGTGCACCCTCTGTTGGGTTACCACGAACAGCCGACTTGTCGCCATCCATGATGTACTCAGAATCGTTACATAGTGTCGCGACGACTAGACCCTTCATCATCTCTGGGCTTTGCTTGGCATCTGTGCTGTGCGATAGCGGCTTGAACTGACCTTCAGGGCTGAAGCCTTTACCGCTTACTTGCCAGTAACGACCGCTTGCATCGTACGCCTTCATTACCTGCATTTGGTTTTGAGTTAGCGTACCTGTCTTATCAGAACAGATAACCGTGGTTGAACCTAGCGTCTCAATCGCAGCCAACTGCTTAGCCAGAGCATTGTTCTTCACCATGCGAGTAGAACCCATGGTTAGAACAATAGTGATGACCGTCGGAAGACCTTCAGGAATCGCAGCGACAGACAGAGAAATACCTGTGTTGAGGATCTCTAGCCAAGGCATACCGTAGTAAAGACCGATAGCACACACAACCGCTACAACGCCTAGGGCTACTAGCATTAGCGTTTTAGCAATGGTGTCCATGCGCTCTTGCATCGGCGTCTTGGTTTCTTCAGTGTTCGCCATTAGGTCAGCGATGTGACCCACTTCGGTCTGCATACCTGTCGCAACCACAACACCTAGACCTGTACCCGATGTCACCATCGTCGTCATAAAGCCCATGTTTAGCTGGTCGCCAAGGCCTACGGTTTCGTCTTCGATAACCTTAGACGTCTTGTCTACTGGCTCTGACTCACCCGTTAGCGCTGCTTCGTCGATAGATAGACGGTTGGCCTCGAGGATACGTACATCAGCCGCTAGGATGTCACCTGTGCTGATTTTTAAGATATCACCTGGAACGATGTCGCTCGCTGGGATGTCAATCCACTCACCATCACGCTTAACCTGCGCCGACGGTGCCGCCATTTGACGTAGCGCTTCCATACCTTTCTGAGCTTTGAACTCTTGCCAGAAAGCAATCAATGCGTTGATAAAGATGATCGCTGTAATCGCGATCGCATCCACTAGGTGCCCGGTGAAATAGGAAACAATGGCACCGACGCCCAGAATGAAAATCAGTGGATTTTTAAATTGGTGGATAAACAGCTCAAGCGCAGATTTGCCAGCCTTCTCTTGCAGCTCGTTTTTTCCGTATTGTGATTGGCGCTCGGCTACTTCCTTTGAAGTCAGGCCTTGCTCCGCCGACACACCCTGCATCTGCTGAGTGTTCTCAACGGTTTCAGTAAACCATTTTTTAGTCATGGGGGTAACTCTCCAAGTAAATTCAGTCGACATCGGTAGAATGACAAACCGATAAAAAGCAATCGCTGAATAAAATGATGAAAATGCCCCGCCTTTAATTTGCATTTTTATTAACATTTAATGCGTAAGCGGAAAGCCAAATTAAGTTACCCGAAACTGAATATCCCTGTAATTAACTTTCGGAGAGCTGGCATGCACTCTAGGACGCTTCTTTGACTCAAAACAAACTTAGATTTTATTCGAGTCTCAAACGTAGCAAGGCTTTGTAAGCAAAGTTAAATAACACCTAATTTTGGCTGAAAGGATACTTCTGTTTTTTCGAAGTGTGAAAGTGGGTGACATTATTGGGAAGGTGATTGGGGGATACATTTTGGCAACCAAATGGGGCCGAGAGGGTTTTATTCAATAGTTATTCACTGGGGATATATCATTTGAATTGGAGGAATGACCACGTTGCGATGCGACGATAGGAGCTAGCATACGTTCTCCCCTTTAATAACGGGGCGCGTAGCCGGGGGAGTTAGAGGGGGGTGCTCTTGGGCTCTTTGCTTTTTTACTTTAATGGGCAAAAACAAGAAGAGCACCCCTCCCAGCCTCCCCTTATTAAGGGGAGGAGCTACTGGCTCGCTCGCGCGTCGCCCTGTTTTTCTCAATAACACAGTTTTGCGATGCGACACCAGGAACAAAGGGCTAACTAAGCACTAATCCCAGAATGACGCAGCAATGCATCAATCTCTGGCTCACGGCCTCGGAAGCGCTTAAACAGCTCCATCGGCTCTTCACTGCCACCCATCTCTAGGATGTTGTTTAGGAAGCTTTGGCCAGTCTCTTTATTAAAGATGCCCTCTTCTTCAAAACGTGAATAAGCATCTGAAGACAACACCTCTGCCCATAGATAGCTGTAGTAGCCAGCACTGTAGCCACCAGCAAAGATATGGCTGAAGCTGTGTGAGAAGCGGTTCCACTCTAGGCTTGGCAATACGGCGACCTTGGATTTCACATCCGCAAGGGTTTCTAGAACGCGTGCGCCGATGTCTGGATCGTATTCTGTGTGCAGCGTGAAGTCGAACAAACCGAACTCAAGCTGACGCAGGATAAACATCGCCGATTGGAAGTTCTTCGCTGCCAGCATCTTGTCGAGCATGGCTTTTGGTAGCGGCTCGCCGGTTTCATAGTGACCAGATATAAATGCCAGCGCTTCTTCTTCCCAGCACCAGTTTTCGAGGAACTGACTTGGCAGCTCGACCGCATCCCATGGCACACCGTTAATGCCAGACACAGCACCAGTATCGATCTTAGTCAGCATGTGGTGAATGCCGTGGCCAGTTTCGTGGAATAGTGTCACCACTTCATCGTGAGTGAACATGGCAGGCTTATCACCCACTGGTTTGTTGAAGTTGCACGTTAGGTACGCCACTGGGGTTTGCAGTTCACCTTCAGCATTGGTGCGGCGCACTCGACATTCGTCCATCCATGCTCCGCCACGTTTGTGCTCACGTGCATACAGATCTAAGTAAAAGCTGCCGCGCAGCGTGTCTTCACTATCGAAGATATCAAAGAAACGTACCGACTCATGCCAAGTATCCACACCTTCACGTTCAGTAATCTTCATACCGAAGACGCGATTAAGCACCTCGAACAAGCCACTAACCACTTTTGATTCTGGGAAGTATGGGCGCAGCTCTTCATCTGAGAACTGGAATAGGTGCTGCTTTTGCTTCTCGCTGTAGTAAGCGATATCCCAAAGGTTTAACTCAGTGACGCCAAACTCTTTTTCGGCAAATTGGCGTAGCTCTTCGACTTCACGTTCACCTTGAGGCTTGGCTTTCGTCGCGAGATCGTTCAAGAAGCCAAGCACTTGCGCCGGGCTCTCAGCCATTTTGGTCGCCAGTGATTTCTCACTGAAGGTACCAAAACCAAGCAAGCGAGCAATTTCATGGCGCAGTTTTAACTGCTCTGAAATGATATCTGTGTTGTCCCACTGACCCGCTGTCGGGCCGCGATCAGAGGCACGAGTGACGTATGCTTCATACAATTCTTGGCGCAGCGCTTGGTTATCACAGTAAGTGAGAACTGGAAGATAAGATGGAATATCGAGCGTTAATAAATAACCCTCGAGTTCTTTGGCTTCAGCGGCCGCTTTCGCTGCGGCCAGCGCCGATTCCGGCATGCCTACTAGCTCTTTCTCATCGGTGATGTGCTTAGTCCAGCCCATAGTGGCATCGAGCACATTGTTAGAGAACTGCGAGCCTAGCTCTGACATGCGCTTGCTGATCTCGCCGTAGCGATGCTGCTCGTTAGCAGGTAAGCCAATACCAGATAGCTCAAAGTCACGCAGTGAATCTTTGATGGTTTTTTGCTGAGCTTGGCTTAACGCCTCAAACTCATCGCTGGCTTTGATCGCTTTGTAAGCTTCATACAGACCTTTGTGCTGGCCTACCCAAGTGCCGTACTCCGACAAAATAGGCAAACAGCTTTCATACGCTTCGCGCAGCTCGTCGCTGTTGACCACAGAGTTCATATGGCTCACTGGTGACCAAAGGCGGCTTAGCTTGTCATCAATCTCTTCGATTGGCGCAACAACATTATCCCAAGTCGGATTGGTATTGCCTTCAAGCACCGCATCAATTTTCGCGCGGCAGGCATCAATCGCTTGCTCGACTGCTGGTTTCACATATTCTGGTTTAATTTGTGAAAAAGGAGGTAAGTCGGTAAACGTCAGTAGTGGGTTTGACATGCAGCGTCCCTTTTTAGTTATTGGGTTCCCTCACTCATTGGGTAGCAAGTGAGCGTAATTATTAAATAAATGTAGTCATTGGACTCGAATTTCAATCCTTACGATAAGACGAAGTTGTAAGATCTCTGCCGCTTCGGGAAAGAAGAGGTTATACTTCGTGCATTATTGTCTAACCGAGTCATTATTTTGCTGAGCTATCGTCACAGTTTTCACGCGGGCAACCATGCCGACGTCGTGAAGCACATAGTACAAAGTCTTATCCTTAATTCTCTAAAAAACAAGGAAAAGCCATTCGTTTATCACGACACCCACTCAGGCGTAGGTCGCTACGATCTTACCCATGAATGGTCGGAGAAAACGGGCGAATACAAGCAAGGTATCGGCAAACTTTGGGGTAACTCAGACATCCCAGAAGACATCGCCAGCTACATTGAGTCGATTGATACGCTAAATAACGGTGATGCTCTGCGCTACTACCCAGGCTCCCCACGTGTGGCGCGCGCGCATCTGCGCCCGCAAGACCGTATGGTATTGACCGAGCTGCACCCCAGTGACTTCCCGCTACTTGAGCAAGAATTCCATCGCGACCGTCAGGTTAAGATCTTTAAAGAAGATGGCTTTAAGCGCCTAAAAGCGAGCCTACCACCAGCAGAGCGTCGCGGCTTAGTACTGATAGACCCACCCTACGAGCTCGCCAGAGAGTATCGCGATGTGGTGACCGCGATTGCACAGAGCCATAAACGCTGGGCAACGGGTATCTACGCGATTTGGTACCCAGTGGTGAATCGCTACGACATCGACGACATGATTGATGGTCTGGAAGGGCTTGGCATTCGCAAGATCCTTCAAATAGAGCTTGGGGTGTCTCCTGATACCAACGAGCGTGGTATGACAGCTTCAGGCATGATTGTTATCAACCCGCCGTGGATGCTAGAGCAGCAGATGAAAGAGATCCTGCCATACCTTAAAGAGAAAATTGCCCCAGCAACAGGCCACTTTAAGGTGGAATGGATTGTTCCTGAATAAGCTCTGATATAAATCGGTGAACGAAACGAAAGGCGCAAGCATCTGTTTTTCATAACAAGCTTGCGCTTTTTTATTGTCTCGAACACCTTCTCTAGAAAAATATTTCGACTTTTTTGAAATTATTTTCGTCTTATTCAAACACCACTCGTCTTACTAGTGAAAGTACTGAAGCAGTACACCCAAATTACATCCTAGTGAGGAAACCAACATGATTAAGATTGTTAGCTTTAAGATTTGTCCCTTTGTTCAACGCGTGACAGCAGCACTAGAAGCTAAGCAGATCCCTTACGAGATTGAGCACATCAGTCTAAAAGACAAACCGCAGTGGTTTTTAGATATCTCACCGAATGGGCAAGTACCAGTCATGGTGACCGAGTCCGGCACGGCGCTGTTTGAGTCTAACGCCATCATTGAGTACATCGAGGATGAATATGGTTCGCTAGAGCAAGGCGTCACCAATGAGCAACGAGCGCTTGACCGCGCATGGAGTTACCTAGGGTCGAAGCACTATCTTGCTCAGTGCGGCACCATGAGCAGTAAAGATCAGCAAACTTTTGAAGAGCGCGCAGAGAAGCTGATCAAAGCATTCCAAAAAGCAGAGAACCAACTGTCGGGTGAGACAAAGTTCTTTAAATCGGATGCGCTCAGCAATGTGGATATGGCATGGCTACCGCTACTGCATCGAGCTGCCATTGTTAAAGCCCACTCTGGGTATGATTTCTTCTGTGGTCTACCTAAGATGCAAGCATGGCAGCAAAACATTCTCAAGTCGGGTCTGGTCGAGAAAACCGTATCAGAAGACTTCGATACGCTGTTTAGCAACTTCTATCTAACCAACACCTATCTGGCGGAAGGTAAAGATATGGCTACAACATCAGGCTGTGGAACAAGTAGCTGCTGTGGTTAATCATGACGCTCTGAGGGCGCTCGCCCTCAGACTCATCGACATTAATCGTTATTAGTCATAATCAACGCAACTTTTTCCCATTGGAGAAAGTTGCTAGACTCGATTTATTATACGGACAGAGATTGTGGCTAACGTTTTGGGTTGTTGAGTTCTGACAACATCGCCCCAATATGCTTTAGTACAAGCAATCAAAATATTTATAAGCTCTTGGAGAACGTAATGGCAACGCATTTTGACTATATCTGTATTGGTGGCGGCAGCGGCGGTATCGCATCTGCAAACCGTGCGGCAATGTATGGCGCGAAGGTTGCGCTTATCGAAGCGAAAGACCTAGGCGGTACTTGTGTAAACGTTGGCTGTGTACCTAAAAAGGTCATGTGGCACGGTGCACAAATTGCTGAAGCCATGAACCTATACGCGGAAGACTATGGTTTTGACGTTGACGTTAAAGGCTTCGACTGGAACAAGCTGGTTGAAAGCCGCCAAGCGTACATTGGTCGTATCCACCAATCTTACGATCGCGTACTTGGTAACAACAAAGTAAACGTTATCAAGGGCTTTGCTAAATTCGTTGACGCAAAAACCGTTGAGGTTGATGGCGAGTTATACACGGCTGACCACATCCTTATCGCAGTCGGTGGTCGTCCAACAATTCCAAACATCCCTGGTGCCGAGTACGGCATCGATTCAAACGGCTTCTTCGACCTAGACGCACAACCAAAGCGTGTTGCCGTAGTAGGTGCAGGTTACATTGCTGTTGAGATCGCAGGCGTTCTCAGCGCACTGGGTACAGAGACACACCTATTTGTTCGTAAAGAGTCACCACTACGTAGCTTCGATCCAATGATCATCGACACCCTAGTCGAAGTAATGGATGCAGAAGGTCCTACACTGCACACCCACTCTGTGCCAAAAGAAGTAGTTAAAGAAGCAGATGGCAGTCTGACTCTGCACCTAGAGAACGGTGAAAGCCAAAACGTTGACCAGCTAATCTGGGCAATTGGTCGTCACCCAGCAACAGACGCAATCAACCTAAGCGCTACAGGCGTTGAGACTAACGATCGCGGCTACATCAAGGTAGACGAATACCAAACAACCAATGTTGAAGGCATCTACTGTGTGGGCGATATCATGGAAGGTGGTATCGAGCTAACACCAGTGGCAGTTAAAGCCGGTCGCCAGCTTTCTGAGCGTCTGTTTAACAACAAACCAAACGCGAAGATGGACTATGACCTAGTTCCTACCGTGGTATTTAGCCACCCACCTATCGGCACCATTGGTCTAACAACACAAGAAGCTGAAGCTAAGTACGGAGAAGACAACGTGAAAGTGTACACATCAGGCTTCACAGCGATGTACACCGCTGTCACTAAGCACCGCCAGCCTTGTAAGATGAAGCTAGTATGTGCGGGCGACGATGAGAAAGTGGTTGGTCTACACGGCATCGGCTTTACGGTTGATGAGATGATTCAAGGTTTTGCCGTTGCGATGAAGATGGGCGCAACCAAAGCGGACTTTGATTCTGTTGTGGCTATCCACCCAACGGGCTCTGAAGAGTTCGTTACTATGCGCTAAAAGCCGCGCAGCACACTTAATACGATTTCAGCCCAGTTTCGACTGGGCTGTTCTACATCTAAAGTTTCGAACCACTACACACCTTTGCGTAATCGAGCAAACACTCATTCCTCCCTAGCTTGAGACGCCTCGCATCGCTTGAACCTCAAGCACAGGATTAATGGTTTTCACAGTAAGTAGCACATAGCCTTTGTTTTAGTTTTTTCTGCTAGCTAACAGATCTCATCCAGCATGAGTCTCTGCAAACTAGTCAAATTAAATAAAAGGAACGTGAAATGAAACCTTCTCATTTGTTGGCAGTTGCGACACTTATCAGCACCAGCTTGCCCGCTTTTGCAGTCAACCCGCAACCCGATCCAACCAACCCCACGGGTTACGTGTTACTGCGCAGTGAAGTGCAAGCCAGCGCAGCCGCCCAAACCAATGACCCTATGTATGCGGTATGGGCAAATGCCCTCTCCACTGCACCAAACACTGTCGTCGATGCGATTGACGCAGGATTGGCGACCAATCCCGGCAACGTAAAACGTGCCGAGCGCGTATTCCCGAGCTCGGAATGGGACTTTCTCACACAAATGGCCGCATCAGAATACACCTACCAGCGTTTTTTGCAGGCCATCGGTAAGTTTCCCGCATTTTGTGGCGACTACACGGATGGACGTGATGCCGATGCCATCTGTAAGCGCTCCATTGTCACTGCATTTGCCCATTTCGCCCAAGAAACCGGTGGACATATCGCACTGGATAACACTTGGGATAACCCGCTTGCTTTAGAGGAGTGGCAGCAAGCTTTAGTTCATGTGCGTGAGATGGGATGGTCTGAAGGTCAGGAAGGCTATACCACAGGTTGCGGACAGAATGACTGGCAAAACAAACGCTGGCCATGTTCACCCAATCAAGGATATTTCGGTCGCGGCGCCAAACAGCTTTCCTACCATTTTAACTACGGTCCTTTCTCGGAAGTGATGTTTGATGGTGATGCGACGGTACTACTTAACAATCCAGCTCTGGTTGCCGATTCTTGGTTAAACCTTGCCTCTGCGATTTGGTTCTTCCTAACTCCACAAGCACCTAAGCCCGCCATGCTTCACGTGATTGACCGTACATGGAAACCCTCACAGCGAGAAATTGACGCGGGGATTGGCTATGGTTTTGGCACCACTATTAACATCATCAATGGTGGCATTGAGTGTGGCGAGCAAAACAAAACCAAAGGCCAACCGGTTAACCGTATTCGTTATTGGGAGGGGCTAGCGGCACACTACCAGATCCCCATTGAAGCCGATGAAGCCAACACCTGCTGGCAACAAACACCTTATGGCAGCCTCAATCTCAATGGTGCGACCGATGTGCTCTACACCAACTGGGAAGCAAGCTGGAAGTACCATGCGAACCGCCCAGGTGGCGTCTCATTTGAATGTAATCTAGTGGGATATCAAACCGCCTATTCGGCACTGGTTCCTGGTGACTATGAAAAGTGTGTTACCAACTTCTACGGCTCTCACGCTAATTGGCCCGAGGTGCGTATTGTCGATACATTGCCATCTGATGGTGGTACCGGCGGCGGAAACACTGGTGGTGGCGACACAGGTTCAGACACCCCTTCTAGTATTCTCGTTTGGGAGGCCGGAGTCACTCAAGCTAAGGTTGGCGACACCGTGATTCATCAAGGCAAGTGTTTTACCGCCAAAAACAAACCTGGCGTATGGGAAACACCAGCGCAAACTAACTGGTTTTGGCAGCAAGTGAATTGCCCAGATTAAGAACATCACCAATATCTATAAATTACTGATTTATTATAGAAAACAGAGCAGCAGTTCGGTATCCTCTAGCCTGGTTAAAAAGGACGCATTGGCCAGACATTGAAACATGGACATCGCACAGAGCTGCTGCTCAACTTCCACTATATGGATGAGACTGAGCAAGCCACATATCTTGAACAACTAAAACACTCAGATCCCAAGCTGCATCTCGAGCTACTCAGTGAACAGAGCACCGCACATTCGGAGCTAACACAAATATTAGGTCGACACGCCAGTGTGCATGTCGATGACTCAGCGATTGCCCAAACTAAGCTCGGTTCCTATCGAGTTTGCGAGCGAATTGGGCGTGGTGGCATGAGCCAAGTCTATCTGGCCGAGCGATGTGATGGTCGATTTGAACAGTCCGTCGCCATTAAGGTGTTCGAGCCGCACCTGAGCAATATGGTTGGCAAAACCATGCTGTATTGGGAAGCGCAGCTTCTGGCGAAGCTCAATCACCCCAATATCGCCAATGTACTGGATGCTAACGAAACAGATTCCTCGGTATTTTTGGTGATTGAACATGTAAAAGGTCAATCACTCACGCAATGGCTGACCACTAGTCCCTGCAATAGCGTTAAACTAGCACTGTTTTTCGATATTACCGACGCCATACACCACGCTCATGCGCAAGGTGTGTTCCATGGGGATCTCAAGCCAGAAAATATCCTCGTCGACGAGAATGGCGACGCCAAGGTGATCGATTTTAGTATCGCGACTCATGATGCTCGCTATGCTGATCTGCACATTTACAGCGCCGACTATGCCAGTCCAACGCAAAAACAAACCGGTAAAGTCGATGCCTCAAGCGACATTTATGCCCTTGGAAAAATTTTCAACAAACTGTTTCCCAACCAACAGCACAAATCTGAATGGCAATGGGTCTATCAAAAGTGTACTCAGCCAAGTGCACTTCAATACTCTCGTATAGCGGAGTTGAAGTCAGACATTAAAGCACTTCAGCACAATAAGCCCATCTCCCACCCGGATGCAAACGCCCTTTATCGATGTGGCAAGCTTTTAAAGCGAAGACCACTCGCCAGCGCCTTGACGGTGCTACTCATGACTTCCGGCTTAGGCTTTGTTTCTGCGTTAATCAATAAAAACCTTGAACTCCAACAGCAGCAACGCGTCTCCAATGAACTATTACTCGAAATGACGCAGCTACTGTTTCACGGCCATCACAGTGATGCCACCTCTCTAAAAGCCATGCTGGACTTAACCAGCATGCGGCTACTGAGCCATCAAGATTTACCCATTGATATCAAACAGAAGCTGGTATTGGCGATGTTAATGCCAGAGCAAGGCTCTGCCGAACAAGAACAACAAGACATAGGTACAACCTCAGAATGAAACGTATGAATCCTGCCTGGGTGGCCATGGTAACCACCCTTGCGAGCACACAAATTTTCGCAACTGATATTCAGATAGGCCACTTTATTGATGCACCCGTCACAGGCCTCTACTACGAGACCAGCTCCAAGATTCGCGGTTACACCCAACAGGGACAATTTGAGTTTAAAGACGGCGATGAGGTTCGCTTTTACTTGGGCAGCAACAACCAACATAAACTGCTCGCCACAGTTGCCGCGCAAGAGGTGGTTACGCCTAATCTCGCTTCAACCACACCCAGCAAAAGCCTTAATATGGTTCGTCTCTTGCTTGGCATCGATACCGCTCCTAATCGCGACGACCTCATCAAGCTCGATAGTGACTGGCTGTCAACGGATAAGGTTCAAGCGCTACTCAACGCACTGGATCTCAACAACCTACCTGAGAGTCTCAGCATCTCGAATAAACCTCTCGCCAGCGTGCATGAAGCCGCCAAACACCTAGAAAGCAGCCAGCAATACATAGAGCAGAACTTTACCTCCAAACAAGTGCTCACAGCGCCATTAGACGTAAAGCTAGTCAACACAATTCTTAAACGTCGAGACTGGCGAGGAAACCTGTGTTTTTACGATACTGCGCGACGCGACGAACCGAATTATCACGGTCCAATTGGCAGCACCACCTATAAAATTGTTGATGGAGGCATAATTCTCTATCCGGATGTGGGCGATTACTATGGCAGCCGTGATGGCTCCGTCAGCAGCTGTGAAGTCAATGTCAGTCAAAGCTACCAAAAGCAAGAGTTTGAGAAGATAGACGACTATTCCGACTGGGGCGGACTCATCGCTTGTGCCCATACCGGCTGCACCCACCTAGACCTAAATGGATTCGATATCGAAGATTTTGATGATGAGGGCGATTGGAAGTACCGAACCGTGGCAATTAGCTACAACACCACCACCAAGCTACTGACTCAAAAGTCGCAAGGGTTGGGCAAGAAGGCTAAGGTAGAACACGACAATCTGACCGAGCACCTATGGTTTACCTCAGCTGTAGATGAAAAGCAGTCTATCGATTTCCAAGGCTATTGGCGCCAGCGTAATCTTGCGTCCGGTGACACTCGTTGTCTGTACATTGACAAGGATCACGTTCTACAAAGTAAGCGAGCAACATGCACTAAAAACCACCAAGACTATACCCAAGATGTCACGGCAGAGTTTGGCGATATGTGGTGGCTCAGCAGCGACGGTTCGAGTTCAGCAAGTATTGAGCAGCTCAACAGCGGAGTAAAGTGGTACAGCACCGATAACACACCTCGCTATAGCTTATGGGAGTTCTTACCGACTCAAAATCAGTGGAGCGAGGGCAAAATTTATCGCCGCTTTCAAGACATTCAAGTCGACCAGTTCGGCAAACAGCAAGCTCGCACCATTGCTGTGTTCGAACTGGAAAGATTAGCCAACAACTCATGGATATAGGAAAGCCAATGCAACTGACAGATATCATCGTCCGGTGGCACAACGGCGATAAGCAGGCTGAGGGGCTGCTGTTTCATTATGCCTATGAACAACTAAAGAGCATCGCCCACAAAGAGCGGGTGCGTGCTTTAGATAAATTTGGTGATAATGCAGAACACCACGAGCAAGAGGTAAACAACACCACAGCTCTGATCCATGATGCTTACGTCAAACTGTCCCAGCATGACGTCAGCTATCTGCAGAATCGGAAGCAATTCTTCTTACTGGTCTCCAAGGTCGTACGCCAAATCCTTATCGACCAATCCAGAAAACGCCTCGCACAAAAGCGCCAACCCACAACCGCGACCACGCGAGACCAACAGAACTTTGATCAACTGATGAGCTTTGATAGTGCTTTAGGAGAGCTTAAAAAACGCTTCCCACGCCAATCCGAAGTGCTCCAATTGCGCTACTTTGCTGGCCTTAAAAATAAAGAAATCAGTGACATGCTGCAATGCAGCCCCAGTCTTATCGAGAAAGACCTCAAGTTCTCTCGCAGTTGGATGCAGTCACAGATATAAATTATTTTTACGGTTTTTTGTGACAATTACGTTCCTTGTTGCTCATTCAGTAAACGGTTAAAAAAGGGTCATTAACCGAGTGAAACCAAACAAGGAACGACCCTATGAAACAACTTAGCGCAATCGCCATCGCGGTTTCTTTGATTCTTACTGGCTGCGGCGGTAGCGATAATGGTGATGCCGGCACCTCAACTGGCGGCGGTGAGCAAACTAAGCCTTCGTTGCAGCGACTAGCTCTTGATGGCTACTTGGTAGACGCTGATGTCTACATTGACCGTAACCGTAACAACATTGCTGAAACCGACGAGAAGTTGACGGCTACCACTGATTCACAGGGTAAGTTCACCATTTCGGAGGCCGATGCCGAGTTCCCAGTCATCGTTCGCGCCGTTGCAGGTCGCAGTTACGATACCGATAAAGGCGGCAGGCTGATCAACACATTTGAGATCGCGGCACCAGCAGGCACCGCAGTTGTCAGCCCATTCTCAACCATTGCCGTTCTCGAACAGAAAACGCTGGAAGAAGTCGCGACAGATTTAAATATCGACAGCACCACCCTAGATACTGACTACGTGGCTGCAAAGCAAGCCAACGCCAACGCGAAACAAGTGCATGCCATTGCTCGCTCACTAACGTTGCAACTAGATAATGATCTCGCCAGCTCAGAAGCGAACCTTTCTGATATCAAAACTCAGCTCACAAACATCCAAGATAAAATTGCAGAACAGGTAAATAACGACGTCGATCTAGACACCATCATCGTTGATGAAAAGGGTAACGTTAGCGAATCGCCAAAAACCGTCAAAGACATGATGGTCGGCTCAACCTATTACTATGTGTCGACCAATGATGACTATTTCCACAAAGAGGGGGTTTCAGAAATCACCTTCCACGAGAATAAAGTCAGCTTTATCGATGACAACGGCAAAGTCGGCGAACACTCGCTTACCTACACCGATACTGGCTACATTACTCCTGACGGCGAAGAGACCATCATTTTACTTGGTGAAAAGCTCAGTCTAACCGTGACGCCTCAAAACGATTTGTTTGTCGCTAGCCAAGTAAACTTTGGTGACAACGGCTACGAAAAGCGTGTGGTAACGGCATCAGAGTTTGCTGGCAAGACTTTGTATCACTTCTGGGATGATTCCACGTCTAACAAGGCGGACCCAGATATGGCGAAGATTACCCTCAACACGGATGGTAGTGGCGTGATTGTGGAAAGACAGGGACTCAATTGGCCAGAGACTGAAATGCAAGGATCATGGCGTATTAGTGACCAAGGCGACCTCGTCCTTAGTGCTAGCGACTTCGATGAAGATTGGGTGATCTCGTTCACTACATTAACAAGCCAAGGCTTGCATGTAGCCTACGAAGACAGTCGTAATCAATCTAAGCCGCTATTGTTTACTGAGAACCACGATCTGGCTGACAACCTATATAGAGAATGGCTTAAACTCGCGAAGTAACGCGAGATCCTCAAACTGCCCTGCGGGGCAGTTTTTACACAACTCTGATCCCCACTCCCTTTCTTAGTTGGCAAAACTTCCTTATAGTTTGTGAAGACTGTAAGGAGTTGTTAATGGACAAAAAACACGTTTATTTCTTTGATGCGATGCGCTGTGTGGCGGCGCTGGCGGTGATCATCATTCATGCGCTTGGGCCTTACCGTCATGAACTTGGACAAATCCCAATGGGCGAATGGGTAACAGCGATCACCTTTAATGGTTTTAGCCGCTGGGCAGTACCAGTGTTTATCCTTATCACTGGCGCTCTCATGCTTAATGATACGCGCCCTTTCGATCTTAAATACTACCTATCGCGCCGATTAGGCAAAGTGCTGATCCCATTTTTAATGTGGTCGCTGTTTTACGCCTATTTGTCAGGCTGGACGATTGAAGGTTTTAATGGCGAAACGGTAAAAGAGGTACTCGCTGAGAGTTATCATCACCAAACTTATTACCACCTGGGATTTTTTTACTACTTCATCCCACTTTACGCAGCTATTCCGTTTCTGCAAATCTTCGTTCGTAAATTCGACGATGGGGCGCTTTATGCGTTCACAGGGCTCTGGTTATTGACGACCCTGCTATTCTTGATGCGTATAGATGGCCCTTGGAGTGAGCAGTTCTGGCTGTATATGGGATTGCTGCCACTGGGCTACATTTTGTATCAAAAGCTGCCTGCCAGTCGCGGCGTGGTGGTGATTTCCGTCATCCTTGGCGTTGGTGCGATGGCACTAAGCAGCTACATGGTGGTGCAAGGCAGTATTGAAGCCGACCGCTATTATGTCGGCCGCTGGTTCTCATACAAGACGCTGAATACAGTTCTCGCGGCAAGTATGATTTTCATTGTCTGTAAGGCATATGCGGACAATCTAAAACCAAAAGTGAAGAAGGTGGTGAGCTTTATCAGTCAATACAGTTTAGGTATCTATATTCTGCACCCGCTGTTTTTATGGCCGATGAATGAGCTAGGACTGCACCATGGACACCCGATTTATATGATCCCTTTCTGGGTCATCATCAGCGGCAGTTTGGCGCTGGCCACCAGCTGGCTGCTCGCTCGCAGCGCAAAAACTCGCTGGTTGCTGCCATAACGTTTACTTCCCGACACACACCACGTTCAGCAAGGTGTTACCTTTAAGCGGTGACACCTTGCCGTTGGTAAATAGTCCCTTCTGACCATCTCCCCAATACGGCATTTGCATCGGCCACTGGTTGTTGTTCATGACCTTGGAACCAACAAGTGCTTGCCACTCACTGTTGCTCACTAAATGCATATCGAGATCGCTGCATACCTTAATGGCGCTGTTGTAGCTTAAACGATTCCAAGCCTTATCATGCTCCATATAGAACTGATGGTCACCGCCCGAGAGGTAAGGAACAGCATAGCGTTTGCCATCGACCTGTGTAGAGAGTCGAACGGAGAGAGAAAAAGACTTGGTTGTAGGCAGTGCTGGAATGGTTGTCGCTTTCTTGGCAGGTTTTGGCGCTGTCGATTGGGATTGAGGTGTTGGTTGGGACTTGTCTTGGCCAGACTGAGGCTTAAGGGCAAGGGTTTTCTCAGATGCTTGTGGTTTACTGAAGGCGGCTTTTACACCGGTAGGGTTGGAGGGCTTGGCAACGGAGGAAGACGAAGCGCTCACCATCTTCCCGCTGCGCTCAACCACACGAATAAATGCATCTCCGTAGCCGCTTACTCCTTTAACCTCGATTAAGTCCCGCTTGGCTTTATTCACATCGGTGTAAGGGCCAATCAAACAGCGGTAACTGCTCTGCTGTGGCAGCATCCAGACATCGGAGGATATCTCCGAGTACAGTGGCATTGCCTGCTCAAGAGGCATCGGCGTCTCGAGTATCCCACATTGAATCCAATAAACAGCGTCTTTAGACTCCGGAACTGTGCTACCCCAAACCCCACTGCCGATGGGGCAGTTTTCCGCTAACACTGGGAGTTGATTCGTAGAAGCTTGGCTAGCATCACACAGAGCATCGTCTGCCAATACGTTCGTCGACACAGTCAATACCCCGAGCAGAACACTACTACGCAGCCAGCGTGATGAAACGCTTGCTAATCCCTTAACTCTGCCGAAAGAGCCCATACCTATCCCCTGAACACTTCATCTGGAATTTGCGACACAAATAAAAAGAGTCGCAATCATTTGCGACTCTTAGTGTAGTGAGGATTGGGTTTAAAAATCAATCTCTCTCGATCACCCTTTGTAGATTTTCGGGTTAAATACATCACGTAACCAGTCACCTAATAGGTTGATTACTAGTACTAAAGTGATCAGAACCAGGCCTGGGAACGCCGTGATCCACCAAGCACCCGAGAAGATGTACTTGAAGCCGATACTGATAAGTGCACCCAGCGACGGTTGGTCAACCGGTAGACCAAGTCCAAGGAACGACAGCGCTGCTTCTGACATGATCGCGTTCGCCACCTGTACTGTTGAGATAACTAAGATTGGCGACAAACAGTTTGGCAGAATGTGACGGAACATGATGCGTGGTGCTTTAAAGCCCATCACGCGCGCCGCTTCCACGTACTCTTTCTTCTTCTCAGCCAGTACCGAAGCACGGATGGTACGCGCATACTGTGGCCATTCGGCAATACCGATGATCACCACCAGCATCAGCACCGCATATTGACTGAAGAACTCGCTGCCAAAGCTCGCCTTAAAGATAGCCGAAACAATGATCGCCACCATCATGGTTGAGAACGATAGCTGAACGTCAGCAAAGCGCATTAGGAAGCTATCAACACGACCACCGAAGTAACCCGCTGACAGACCAATAACGGTACCTAGAAGTAGCTGAAGACCTACAGCAGCAAAGCCAATCGTTAGTGATAGACGAGAGCCGTAAAGAATCGTCGACAGAATATCACGACCTTGCTCATCGGTACCCAGCGGGAAGGTTGCGTCGCCGTCTTCCATCCAAGATGGTGGCAACTCGGCATCCATAATGTCGATGGTACTGAGATCATACGGGTTATGCGGTGCAATCAACGGCGAGGCCAACGACATCACTAGAATCACCATAAAGACAGTGAAACTCGTCATCGCAACCTTGTCGCGCTTAAAGTAATACAGAAAATCCGATTGTTTGAAACGCTCCCAACGTGAAGGAACAGTTTGTACTGCTTGTGTCATGGTTATGCTCCTTTACCAGTTAGGTTTACAGTTGGGTTAATCAGGCCGTATAGCAGGTCGACAATAGTGTTCGTCACAACGAAGATAAGACCTACAAAGATAACGTACGCAGTAATAAGTGGCGTATCTACACGGTTGATTGCCTCAAGGAAAAGGAAGCCTGTACCAGGCCACTGGAATACTGTTTCGGTTAGAATGGTATACGCCACCATAGTACCGATTTGTACGCCACCTACCGTCAATACCGGCAGCATGGTGTTTTTAAGAGCGTGTTGGTAGTAGATCTTATGCAGCGCTAGACCTTTCGCCTTACCAAACTTGATGTATTCAGAGCTCAGCACTTCTAGCATTTCTGCGCGCACTAGACGAATAAACAGCGGCAACATAATGGAAGCCAGTGCGATACATGGCAGCACTAGATGCGCCAGACCATCAAGCGTTAGGAAGCCAGAGTCCCAACCAAACCAGTTTGCGGTTTCACCTCGTCCGTAGGACGGGAGCCAGCCTAGTTCGATAGAGAAGACATACATCAACATGATTGCGGTTAGGAAAACAGGGATCGAGATACCGATGCTACTGCCTGCCATCACAACTTTGGTAAAGAAACTCTTCGGGTTAATTGCAGAGTAGACCCCAAGAGGGATAGATAAACAGATTATGATTAACGTGGCACCCAGTACCAGCTCTAGCGTCGCCACTAATTTGCTCGCAATCACTTCAACCGCAGGGCGCTTGAAGAAGTATGAGTTACCTAAATCACCTTGTACCGCGTTACCAAGAAAACGCGCGTATTTCGTAATGAAGGGATCGTTGAGGCCCATTTCATCTCGCATCGCTTGACGCTCTGCTTCTGAAACCGACTGACCTACAAGTTCACGCAACGGGTCGCCCAGGTTATCCTGAATGGCAAACGCCACCAAACTGATCACAAACATCACTATCAGTGCCTGAAACAGGCGCTTGACCAGAAACGAAAACATTCCTTGCCCCTTATGTATCCATTACATTAAAAATTTCGTTCAGCCTAAAAAAACGCGCTCTGCTCGCTGAACAAAGCAGAGCGCGATTATCTGTCGCTTACTCAGCGAGAGAGTGCCGCTTACTTAACGACTAGATCACCAAAGTATGGGAAGTTCATGCCGTTGATGATTGGGCCAATCTCAACGTTAGACTTCGCTGCCCATGATGGATCTTGCCAGTGTAGAGGAACAAACGCCGCTTCATCGTATAGCGTTGCTTCAACTTGCTTAAGCATCGCGCTTCGCTTCGCTAGGTCTGTCTCAGAGTTAGATGCAGCAACAATCTTGTCCACTTCTGGGTTAGAGTAGTGACCACAGTTGTACTGACCACGACCCGTTGTTTCATCACGAGTCATTGTTAGGAACTCTGTGAAGTTCGCTGAATCTTCTGTATCTGGGTGCCAGCCGATCATCATCATGTCTGCTGCACACTTATCAAACTCTGGCCAGTATTGCGCTTTAGGCATTGTCTTCAGATCAACCTTGATGCCGATCTTAGACAGCATTGCTGCCGCAGCTTGAGCAATCTTGTCATCGTTCACGTAACGGTTGTTTGGCGCCATCATAGATAGCGTAAAGCCGTTCTCGTAACCCGCTTCCTTCATTAGCTCTTTCGCTTTCTTCAGGTCGTAGCGTGGTGTTAGCTCTTCGTTGTAACCCGCGTAACCAACTGGGCTTTGCTGACCTGCAGGTGTCGCAGCACCTTTCATGATCTTCTTAGCAATACCTTCGTTGTTGATGGCGTGAACGATAGCTTGACGAACGCGAACGTCTTTCAGCGCTTCGTTGCTGTTTTGGTTCATTTGGAACGTGATTACACGCGTACCAGGCATAGTGTATAGGTTGATGTTGCTCGCGCTATCCACACGTTTGTAGTCGTTTGGTGCTACTGGAGCAATCATGTCTACGTCGCCAGAAAGAAGTGCTGCTACACGCGTTGCTGCTTCTTTGATTGGTACAAGTGTTAGGTTATCAACGTTACCTTTTGATGCGGTATCCCAGTAGTTAGGGTTACGCTCAAACTCAACCTTGATGCCTTGCTCACGTGATTTGACCGTGAATGGGCCAGTACCAGAAACGTTAGTAGAAGCAAAAGAGTTACCGTGCTTAACGATTTCGCCTTTGTCTGTACCGTCTGCCGCTGTACCTGAGTAGAACTTGCTGTCCATTGGGAAGATGTACGTTGCCACGTTCTCAACTAGCGGGTAAGTACCGTCAGTCTTGATTTCGATGGTGTAGTCGTCAACTTTAGTCAGTGATACTAGCGGCGCAAAGATACCTTTAAAGTCAGCAGACTTCTTAAGACGCGCAAATGTCCATACTACGTCGTCAGCCGTTAGCTCGTTACCAGAGTGGAACTTAACACCTTTACGTAGGTTGAAACGCATAGTTTCGTTGTCGACACGATCCCAAGACTCAGCCAAACGAGGCTCAAATTCCATGTCTTGGTTAAAACGTACTAGTGGGTCAAATACCATGTGTGAAAGCTGCATCACACCGCCAGATAGCTGCTCTTGTGGATCAAGCGTTACTGGGTCAGCGTCGTATGCTACGGTGATGTTTGCCGCTGCAGCGCTAAAGCTCAGGCCAGCTGCCATCAAAGCCACTGCTAATTTACTTTTCATGGTTTTCATTGTGCATAACTCCTTCATGCGGGGATCCGGATCCCTTTTTGTTGTGTTTGCTTCTGCTTATATTTCCATTAGGAACTTATTTGGCTTACGCCGTTTTTACTACTTCTTCTCTTAAACCTGTAAATTCAGGCATCAAGGAAATCAGGTGTTGGCTGTATTCGTGTTGTGGGTCGGTAAACAATTGCTCGGTTGGTGCCACTTCCAGTAGCGTACCCATCTGCATTACACCCACTCGATCACACATCTGACGGATAACCGGCAAATCGTGACTGATGAACAGCATGGTGAGGTTCAGCTCTTGCTGAAGGTCTTTAAGTAAGTTCAAAATCTGCGCCTGAACCGATACATCAAGGGCTGATGTAGGCTCATCACAAATCAATAGACGTGGACGCGTTGCCAGTGCGCGCGCGATAGAAATACGCTGACGCTGACCACCGGAGAACTCATGCGGATACTTCACACCCGCCATCTTACCAAGCCCCACGTGCTCAAGCAGATCTTCAACAATCTGTTTGGTTTCTGACTCGTTTGCGGTCAGTTTGTGGAAACGAATTGGCTCAGCGATGATGTCGTAGATCTTCATACGCGGGTTCATTGAGGTGTATGGGTTTTGGAACACCATCTGCATCTGACGACGCATTGGACGGCGCTCTTTCTCCGACTTAAGTGAGGTTAAGTCGATACCCTCAAAGGTCACTTTGCCTGAGTTTGGCGCGTACAGACCCGCGATAACGCGAGCAATGGTTGATTTACCAGAACCTGACTCACCCACCAGACCAAATGTCTCGCCCTCATGAACCTCAAAGCTCACGTTGTTCGACGCCTGAACGTACTCACGACGGCTTTCGAACAAAGAATCTTTGGTCACAAAGCGAAGGTTTACGTTCTCTACGTTAAGGAGTGGACCGGTGTAGTCACGGTGATCTTGGCTTTGACCTAGCCAGTGGTTTTTTACATCAAGCGGCTCCATTTCTTGAGCTTCTTCGATGTAACTAACCAGCGGGAAGCGATCCAGTTTCATGTCTGAACGAGGAACCGCAGAAATCAGGCTACGTGTATATGGATGATCAGGGTCACCCAGTACTTTCTTAGTCGCACCAAACTCAACCAGGTCACCGCGATACATTACCGCCACCCGGTCAGTCACGTTAGAAACCACACCCATATCATGCGTAACTAGCATACAACCCACGTTGTTCTTAATGCACAGGTCGCGAATCAAACCTAAGATTTGATCTTGAATTGATACATCCAGTGCCGTGGTTGGCTCATCAGCAATGATTAGCTCAGGCTCTCCCGCTAGCGCGATAGCGATAACCACACGCTGACGCATACCACCAGAGAACTGGTGTGGGTATTGTTTAAGACGGTTTTCTGGTTGTGGGATACCCACTTGCTTCATTAGGTTAAGCGAGCGCTCATAGGCTTGCTCATCCGTCACCTTCATATTGGCGTGGATGGTCTCTTTTAATTGTTGCTCAACCGTGAAGAGTGGATTAAGTGAGGTCATTGGGTCTTGGAAAATAAACCCGATTTTTGAGCCACGAACTTTTCGCATCTGTTCAGGAGATAGACCGGAGATTTTCTCTCCATCCAAGAACACTTCGCCACCAGCGATCGTTCCTGGAGGTGATAGCAAATCAATGACCGCATTACCTACGGTCGATTTACCTGCACCAGACTCACCCACAACACCAACAATTTCGCCGCGCTCAATATTGAACGACAAATTTTTAACCGCGGCATGTACCCCATGGCGAGATGGGTATTCGATACGAAGATCTTTAACTTCTAATAATGACATTACCAGACCTCTACTGCTTTGGCAGTTTTCTGCCCCTGTCTGAAAAATTGAATCCATTCTTAGACAGCATTTTCTGCTGACTAATTACAAGTGCATCAATTTGGCAAATCTTTCACAGAAAAGCAACAAAAATAGGATAAAAATTCGAATTCAGGCAAATCTAAAGCAGTATAAACGAATATTTATGCACATTAACTACATATAGCAATGGTAAGACCTATTGAAAAACTTGATGTAGCACCAATAAAACCCACTAAAAAACGATCATAAATCGCTACACATCACGATATTAGCCACATTAATAACTAACCAGCTTCGAATAGTTATTCCACAATGATTTTAACACCATGGAAACATAAATTTTGTCACAAAGTCATTTGCAGAACTAAAGTCTAGATCTTAATCACACTTCCTAGCCTAAATGCTCAGATTTTGAAAGTGAGCAACATTTTACTCTACATTAAATTGCAACATAGTCAGTGCTATCATTATGAACAAAACTCTAGCTTTTCCAGAAAACGCAGAGCGAAGCACCATTTCTTATCTCACAAGAATCGTAGAAATGTTATTCAGCCTACTCCAAGAGACACATCAGGCTATTTATAGAAAGAAATAGTACCTAGAAGAGTAAGCTTTCGCGTTTTAATCACAGCAATCATATGAAACCAGACTAGCGAAAGTCATGAAATCGAGCTCATTAGCTCTCCTGAGTTCACTCACCTACGCCACTTCGGAGTTTTCCAACCATCGAAAACGATAAAACCCCGTCTTTTGACGAGGCTTTCGAATAGTGGTCGGTAGAGGGATGTGATTGGTTCGACACTCGACGGCAGGGCTTCCATGGGACTGGCCACCTAGCCTCCCACCCGCATGGGCTTTCCTAAACTTATGAAAACACATACGAAAAAGGCCTTGTCTTTCGACAAGGCCTTGAATGGTGGTCGGTGAAGAGGGATTCGAACCCCCGACCCTCTGGTCCCAAACCAGATGCGCTACCAAGCTGCGCTATTCACCGACAATTTTTATTACGCTTTGCAACGTAAAGGGGAGCACTTTAATTTGAAAGGCTACCAAAATTAATGGGGTGGCTAACGAGATTCGAACTCGCGACCACCGGAATCACAATCCAGGGCTCTACCAACTGAGCTATAGCCACCACAAATTTTGTTTTGTCACCGTTAATACGATAACTAAAATAGTGGTCGGTGAAGAGGGATTCGAACCCCCGACCCTCTGGTCCCAAACCAGATGCGCTACCAAGCTGCGCTATTCACCGACGATGTTCTTTTCAGAACGATTTCGTTTCGATTAAATCAAAACAGGAGACAAAAGTCACCGAAATAATGGGGTGGCTAACGAGATTCGAACTCGCGACCACCGGAATCACAATCCAGGGCTCTACCAACTGAGCTATAGCCACCACTATTTGTTGCCAATAATTATATCCGGATGGCACGCCCGAAAGGATTCGAACCTTCGACCTTTGGCTCCGGAGGCCAACGCTCTATCCAGCTGAGCTACGGGCGCATGCCCTATCGGCGGATGGGAATAATACGGATATCACACTATGTCGTAAAGTACTTTTTCAACTTTTTTTCTCGTTTGTTGTCTTTTTCAGCACTTTGGTACCGAAAATAGTAGCTTGACGATGTGATTCACCCCGTGAAGCTGAAAAGTTGTGGTTTATTGCAACAAGTTAACAGGATATAATCACCCAATGTTTACATTGATTTAACAGCTGTTAGATCAGCAAGCAGAATAAAATCGTATAAATGAATAGCAAGCACCGACTTGCTACCTTGTTGGATAGTAAAGTGAGTTTAATGGATATGTCTCGTCGAATCTTAACTGTGTTGGTCGCTGCACTAACTTTTTCTACTGCCTCTTTTGCAGCGGATGTGAGCCAAGAAGAATATGACGCTATCGCAGAGCGTATTAAACCTGTTGGTGGTGTTTACTTAGCCGGCAGCGAGCCAGTTGCTGCAGAGCCGACTGGTCCACGCGATGGTGCAACTGTTTACAACACCTTCTGTACAGCTTGTCACTCAATTGGGGTGAGTGGTGCACCGAAAACGGGTGATGCGGGTGATTGGGCTCCGCGTATTGCACAAGGCAAAGACGTGCTAGCGGATCACGCAATCAACGGCTTTAACGCAATGCCAGCAAAAGGCTCTTGTATGGATTGTTCGGATCAAGAAATCATCGATGCTATCGAGCACATGATTGCTGGTCTGTAATTCAGAAAAAGCACTCTATATAAAGAAGGGGCTCACTAACCAGTGAGCCCCTTCTTTATATAGAGTGCAAAATGTCGTTACTTCTTATTGAACATCGCACGAATATTGGCAATGTGCGCTTGGCCTTTTTGCATCCGCTCTTCGGCAGAGACTGGCTTTTTGGATTGCTCCCAATCGACATCATCAAATGGAAGCTCATCTAGGAAACGACTATGCTCGGGTTTGATGAGCTCACCAAACTGACGGCGCTCTTTACAAATAGTAAATGTCAGCTCTTTTTGTGCCCGCGTGATACCCACATACATAAGTCGGCGCTCTTCCTCGACGTTGTCCTCATCAATACTGGTTTGATGCGGCAAAATCCCCTCTTCCGATCCAATCAAATAGACATAAGGGAACTCCAAGCCTTTTGAGGCATGCAGAGTCATAAGTTGAACAGCGTCGCTATCATCATCTTCTTCACCGCGCTCCATCATGTCACGCAAAGTAAGGCGCTGAACCACCTCTTTAAGTGTCTTCTCTTCTTTATCGTAATTGTCGCCCTCTAAGTCTGCGACAATCCAGGAATAGAGATCCGACACGTTCTTCATGCGCATTTCTGCTGCTTTTGCGCTTGATGAAGTCTCGTAGAGCCAGTCTTCGTAATTAATATCACGAACTAAGGCGCGCACAGCTTCTACTGTGTTTCCACGCTCGGCATTGTCGCCAATGGTCACTATCCATTGAGTAAAGCGACGCAGATTCTCAAGCCCCCGACCAGTTAGGTGCTGCTCTAGCCCCAACTCAAAACTGGCTTCGAACAGGCTCTTGCTACGCATATTGGCGTAGCTACCCAGCTTCTCCAATGTCGCCGGTCCAATTTCTCGACGCGGCGTATTGACGATGCGCAAGAATGCATTGTCATCGTCCGGGTTCACCAACACACGCAGGTAAGCCATGATGTCTTTGATTTCGGCACGAGCAAAAAACGAGGTGCCACCCGAGATCTTGTAAGGTACTCGGTTTTGCATCAACGCCTTTTCAATCAAGCGCGATTGATGGTTGCCTCTATATAAGACGGCATAATCACGATAATCGGTGCGATTAACAAAGCGGTGTGCAATAAGCTCGCCCGTAACGCGCTCTGCCTCATGTTCTTCATTCTTGGCTTTGAGTACCTTGAGCTTTTCGCCATCAGGGATCTCTGAGAACAGTGATTTCTCGAAAACGTGTGGGTTGTTAGCAATCAAGATATTCGCCGCACGCAGAATTCGACTCGTTGAACGATAGTTCTGCTCGAGCATCACCGCTTTAAGATTTGGGAAATCTTTGTTAAGCAGAACCAAGTTCTGAGGCTTAGCACCGCGCCATGAATAGATAGACTGATCGTCATCGCCTACCACGGTAAAACGAGCTCGCTCGCCAACAAGCAGCTTAACCAGCTCATACTGGCTGGTATTGGTATCTTGATACTCATCCACCAGCAAATACTGAATGCGTTTTTGCCAGCGTTCGCGCACTTCTTGGTTGGTTTTAAGCAAAATCACTGGCAACGCAATCAGATCATCAAAATCGAGCGCGTTGTAAGCTTTCATCTGGATTTGGTACATCTCAAAACAGTAAGCAAATAACTGCTCTTGCTCTGATCGCGCACTGCCTTTGACCTGCTCAGGAGTGAGCAGGTCGTTTTTCCAGTTCGATATGGAACTCAGTAGCAAGCGCAACAAATCTTTATCGCCATCAAGCTGCTTTTCTGTCAGCTCTTTGAGCAAAGCCATCTGATCCTGATCGTCGAATAGAGAGAAGCCAGCTTTCAAACCCAGCGCTTTGTACTCGCGGCGGATAATATTCAGCCCCATGGTATGGAACGTCGATACCATCAAGCCTTTTGATTCATTCTTTCCTAAGGTTTGCCCTACACGCTCTTTCATTTCGCGCGCAGCTTTATTGGTAAACGTCACCGCAGCGATATTTCTCGCCTTATACCCGCAGTTTTGTACTAGGTAGGCTATCTTATTAGTAATCACGCGGGTTTTACCCGACCCTGCGCCGGCAAGAACCAGACATGGACCAGAGACGTATTTAACCGCCATATCTTGCTGCGGATTTAGCTTCATTGAAGTGCTCACTAGTGAAGTTTTGTAACGCGCACATAATAGACTGCGAATGCAGACAATGCCATGTCCCGTAGGTTTTTTTAACCTTTATAAAAGAAGGTTAAAAAATAAGTTGCACAAATATGCCCAGATTGTTTTATAATGAATGAACGTTCATTCACTGATAAGCGGATGGCTAATGATGGCAATCAATACCAACGACAAACGACTGCAAATCCTAGAAGCGGCGCAAAAAATGGTCGCCGAAGTTGGGATACAGGGCGTGTCGATGCAAAAACTCGCCAATAGAGCAGGTGTCGCAGCCGGCACAATTTATCGATACTTCGATGATAAGGACCATCTTTTAGAAGAGCTACGACAGTTTGTGGTGTCTCGCATGGCGAAGGCAGTACAAGAAGGCGTGGATGCGGACAAACCGCTCAAGGAGCAGTATCGCACCATGTGGTTAAACATTTGGCGGGTAGCAGCCTCCAATATCGACTCGTTAAAGACTCGCGTCCAATACGATTCGATTCCTTCAAAAAATAGTTATGAAACTCGGGAACAGGAACGAAAAATGTTTGCCCAAGTGGATAACCTATTCAACGAAGGAAAGAAACAAGGGGTTTTCAAAAACCTCGATAATGAAATTCTGTCTGGACTAAGCTTAGAAGCAAGCGTATCGCTTGCTCGCAAGCATGCTCTGGGTCTGTATCAACTTGATGATGCATCGCTGGAAGCTGCGATTGAAGCAAGTTGGGATGCAATTATTAAACACTAATGTGGAGTTCTCGTTAGAATGAAAAAGTGGACATTTTTCATGCTACTTATCGCAATACTGCTGTTCGGCAGTGTGATAGGTTTCAACCTGTTCAAGCAACAGAAAATTGCTGAGTATTTAGCTAACCGCCCGGAGCCTGAGTTTCCAGTCACCGTGACCACTGTTAAACCTGTAGATTGGGTACCAGTTATCGAAGCCATCGGTTTCGTAGAACCTAACCAAGGTGTCACGCTGACTTCAGAAACGAGTGGTGTGATCAGCAATATCTCGTTTGCATCTGGCTCTATGGTTGAAAAGGGTCAATTGCTGGTATCTCTGGACTCAGACGTAGAAAAAGCGAACCTTAAAAGTTCACAGGCGCGTCTACCTGCAGCGAAAGCAAAGTACGAGCGTTACCAAGGTCTTTACAAGAAAGGCTCTATCTCTCGTGAAGCTTACGATGATGCCGAAGCGAGCTACTTCTCTCTATCCGCGGATATCGAAAGCTTGAAAGCTCAGATTGACCGCCGTGAGATCAAAGCGCCATTCTCTGGTGTTGTTGGTATCCGTAACGTATTCCTTGGTCAATACCTACAACCAAGTGACGACATCGTGCGTCTTGAAGACACTAGCCTAATGAAGCTGCGTTTTACTGTTCCTCAGACAGATTTCTCTCGCGTTTCGATTGGCCAAGATGTCGACATCTTTGTTGATGCATATCCAAACCAACCATTTAAAGGCTCTATCTCTGCGATTGAACCTGCGGTTAGCATCCAAAGTGGTCTGATCCAAGTTCAAGCAGACATTCCAAACAACGATGGCAAACTGCGTAGCGGTATGTTCGCTCGTGCGAACATCATTCTGCCTAAGCTAGAGAACCAAGTGACGCTACCGCAAACTGCTATCACGTTTACGCTATACGGCGACAACGTTTATGTCGTGACTGATGTTGATGGCGAGAAGCGCGTTAAGCAGCAAGTCGTTAAAGTTGGTGAGCGTACTGGCGATATCGCCCACATCCTAGAAGGCGTGAGCCCAGATGACATCATTGTTACCTCTGGTCAGGTTCGTCTGAGTAACGACGTGAAAGTTAAAGTGGTGGAAAGTGATGCAACTGTCCCACCAGCTGAGACACCGATGCTGTAATTGGAGGCAAAATGCGTTTTACTGATATTTTCATAAAACGTCCTGTTCTTGCGGTATCGATCAGTTTCTTGATTGCCTTGCTTGGTTTGCAAGCCGTATTCAAGATGCAGGTACGTGAATACCCAGAAATGACGAATACGGTTGTCACAGTGACAACCAGCTACTACGGTGCGAGTGCCGACTTGGTGCAGGGCTTTATTACTCAGCCCCTAGAGCAAGCGGTGGCACAAGCCGACAACATCGACTATATGACATCGCAATCGGTGCTTGGTAAGTCGACAATTACGGTAAACATGAAGCTCAATACAGATCCGAATGCGGCGCTGTCAGATATTCTGGCAAAGACCAACTCGGTTCGTTCTCAGCTTCCTAAAGAGTCTGAAGACCCTACGGTAACCATGTCGACGGGTTCGACAACCGCGGTACTTTATATCGGCTTTACCAGTGATGAGTTGGCGTCGAGTCAGATTACCGACTACCTAGAGCGTGTAATCAACCCGCAGCTATTTACCGTCAACGGCGTATCGAAAGTGGATATGTATGGTGGTATGAAATACGCACTACGCGTATGGCTAGACCCACTGAAAATGGCCGCACTGAAGATGACGGCATCGGACGTAATGAACGTTCTGAATGCCAACAACTATCAGTCTGCAACGGGTCAAGCAACGGGTGAGTTCGTTCTGTATAACGGCAGCGCCGATACTCAGGTATCGAACACAGAAGAGCTAAAGAACCTTGTTGTGAGCTCAAGTGACGGTCAAGTGATTCGCTTAGGTGACATCGCAAAAGTGACGCTTGAGAAAAGTCACGACGTATACCGCGCAAGTGCGAACGGCCAAGAAGCGGTAGTAGCAGCGATCAACGCGGCACCAAGTGCTAACCCGATCAACATTGCAGCCGATGTGCTTGAACTTCTTCCTCAGCTTGAGAAGAACCTACCAAGCAACATCAAAATGAACGTGATGTATGACTCAACAGTAGCGATCAACGAATCGATTCAAGAGGTTATCAAAACCATCCTTGAAGCGGCATTAATCGTACTGGTGGTTATCACTCTATTCCTAGGTTCGTTCCGTGCGGTACTGATCCCTATCGTAACTATCCCGCTATCCCTGATTGGTGTAGCGATGGTGATGCAGGCGATTGGCTTCTCATGGAACCTGATGACGCTGCTGGCGATGGTACTGGCTATCGGTCTGGTAGTAGATGATGCGATCGTTGTTCTTGAGAACGTCGACCGTCACATCAAACTAGGTGAGTCACCGTTCCGTGCAGCCATCATTGGTACACGTGAGATTGCGGTACCGGTTATCGCAATGACACTTACATTGGGTGCAGTATATGCGCCGATCGCTTTGATGGGTGGTATCACAGGCTCGCTGTTTAAAGAGTTTGCCCTGACGCTGGCGGGGTCGGTATTTGTCTCCGGTATCATCGCATTGACGCTATCGCCAATGATGTGTTCGAAGCTACTCAAAGCGAACGAGACACCAAACCGTTTCGAGGAAAAAGTACATCATGTACTTGATCGCATGACCGCTCGCTACGAGAAAATGCTAACGGCAGTTATGCTGCACCGTCCGGTTATTATCGGCTTTGCGATCATCGTGTTTGCCTCTCTCCCTATGCTGTTCAAGTTCATTCCAAGTGAACTTGCACCATCGGAAGATAAAGGCGTAGTGATGTTGATGGGTACTGGTCCGTCGAATGCGAACCTAGACTATCTACAAAACACCATGAACGATGTGAACAAAATTCTGAGCGATCAGCCGGAAGTGGCGTTTGCACAGGTGTTTACTGGTGTTCCTAACTCAAACCAAGCATTTGGTATTGCGTCAATGGTGCCGTGGAGTCAACGTGAAGCAAGCCAAGCTGAAGTGGCGAACCGTGTAGGTGCTCTTGTCGCTGAAGTACCAGGTATGGCTGTGACTGCGTTCCAGATGCCTGAGCTTCCTGGTGCAGGTTCAGGTCTGCCTATTCAGTTTGTTATCACGACACCAAACAGCTTTGAGAGCTTGTTTACTATCGCGACTGATATCTGGAGTGACGTACAGCAAAACCCACAGTTTGTATACTCAACACTGGATTTGAACTACGACTCAGCGACGATGAAAATCAATATCGACAAGGACATGGCTGGCGCCTACGGCGTGACCATGCAAGATATCGGTATTACGCTGAGTGCTATGATGGCCGATGGCTACGTCAACCGTATCGACCTAAATGGTCGTTCGTATGAGGTAATTCCTCAGGTTGAACGTAAGTATCGTCTAAACCCAGAGTCGATGAACATGTACTTCGTACGCTCTGACGACGGTCAAGCTATCCCACTAGGTAGCCTTATCAGTATCGATGTGGTTGCAGAGCCTCGCTCACTGCCTCACTTCAACCAGCTGAACTCAGCAACGGTAGGTGCGGTACCGTCACCAGGCGTAGCGATGGGTGATGCGATTGCATGGTTTGAATCGATTGCAGAAAGCAAACTGCCAAGCGGCTACAACCATGACTACATGGGTGAAGCTCGTCAGTACGTAACTGAAGGTAGCGCACTGTACGCAACATTTGGTCTGGCACTGGCGATCATCTTCTTAGTACTGGCTATCCAGTTTGAGTCGATTAAAGACCCATTCGTTATCATGGTCTCGGTACCGTTAGCGATTTGTGGTGCCTTGATTGCTCTAGCTTGGGGCGCAGCGACCATGAACATCTACTCGCAGGTTGGTTTGATTACCCTAGTCGGTCTGATCACCAAGCACGGTATTCTTATCTGTGAGGTAGCTAAAGAAGAGCAGCTTCTGCATAAGAAGAGCAAGATGGAAGCGGTCATGGAAGCGGCGAAAGTACGTCTTCGCCCAATCCTAATGACAACGGCGGCGATGATCGCAGGTCTTATCCCACTGATGTACGCATCAGGTGCGGGTGCGGCTCAACGCTTTAGTATCGGTATCGTAATCGTTGCAGGTCTTGCCATTGGTACGCTGTTTACGCTATTTGTACTGCCAGTTATCTACACCTACTTGGCAGAACGTCATAAGCCACTACCTGTGTTTGTTGAAGACAAAGACTTAGAGAAAATTGCACGAGTTGACGAAGCTTCAGCTGCATGCAAAGAGAATCGCGTATAAACAGTTAATGTGATTCTACGTTGTTAATTGAAGATAACGTAATTAGAAAAAGGCCACATTGTGGCCTTTTTTATTACGCTAAATAACGACATTGCTCGGTGGATTACATAGAATAGTGGGATTACTTAAGGAGTTACCAGACATGTTTGACCCAAAGAAACTTGAACAGATTGCTAAGCAAATTCACGACTCTATGCCACAACCCGTGAAAGAGCTTGGTGCGGATGTTGATCAGAAAGTACGTCAAGTGATTCAAGGCCAATTGAATAAGCTTGATGTGGTTAGCCGTGAAGAGTTTGACGTGCAGACTCAAGTACTGCTTCGTACTCGCCAAAAGCTAACGGAAATGGAACAAAAGCTTGCCGAGCTAGAACAAAAGCTAGCTGACAAGTAACCATTTGTTCGCTGCATTCCGAGCATTAAGCTCAAATGACACTGACAAAAAAAAGGGGCTACCGATTGGTAGCCCCTTTTACTATGTTGTGTTTACTTTTTTATCTAATTTATGGTCGGCTTAGCCGCCTACAGCGATGCGCTTCATGTCTGTCATGTAGCCACGTAGCTCTTCACCGATGTACTCAACTGGGTGGTTGCGGATAACGTCGTTTACTTCGATTAGCTTGCCGTTATCTACATGGTTAGATGTCTCACCTAGGCCTTTACCGATTACGTCAGTACCTACTGATGGCATGAACTTCTCACGAAGAAGTGGGGTTGCAACGTTAGCGAATAGGTAGTTGCCGTATTCAGCAGTATCAGAGATTACTACGTTCATTTCGTATAGACGCTTACGTGCAATCGTGTTTGCAATCAGTGGTAGTTCGTGTAGAGACTCGTAGTATGCAGACTCATCGATAATACCAGATGCCGTCATTGCTTCGAACGCAAGCTCAACACCGGCACGAACCATAGCCACCATTAGGATGCCGTTGTCGAAGTATTCTTGCTCAGAAATTTCTACATCAGATGATGGGTAGTTTTCGAATGCTGTTTCAGCAGTTTCTTCACGCCAGCCTAGAAGGTTCACGTCATCATTTGCCCAGTCAGCCATCATAGTGCTAGAGAATTCGCCTTGGATGATGTCATCCATGTGCTTGTTGTAAAGCGGACGCATTAGGTCTTTTAGCTCTTCAGACAGGTCAAACGCCTTCACTTTCGCTGGGTTAGATAGGCGATCCATCATGTGCGTGATGCCACCAAATTTCAGTGCTTCCGTGATAGTTTCCCAACCGAACTGAAGTAGTTTACCTGCGTAGCTTGGGTCAATACCGTCAGCAATCATCTTCTCGTAACATACGATTGAACCCGCTTGTAGCATGCCACAAAGGATAGTTTGCTCACCCATTAGGTCAGACTTAACTTCAGCAACGAATGAAGACTCTAGAACACCTGCACGGTGGCCGCCTGTTGCTGCTGCCCATGCTTTCGCGATTTCAAGACCATCACCTTGAGGATCGTTTTCTGGGTGAACTGCGATAAGAGTCGGAACACCAAAACCACGCTTGTATTCTTCACGAACCTCTGTACCTGGACACTTAGGCGCAACCATGACAACCGTTAGGTCTTTACGGATTTGCATACCTTCTTCAACGATGTTGAAGCCGTGAGAGTAACCTAGTGATGCGCCTTCTTTCATTAGCGGCATTACCGTCTCAACCACGTTAGTGTGCTGCTTGTCTGGAGTTAGGTTAACAACTAGGTCAGCTTGAGGGATTAGGTTTTCGTAGCTACCAACAACGAAGCCGTTGTCTTTCGCGTTTTTGAACGATTGACGCTGCTCATCAATTGCAGTCTGACGAAGTGCGTACGACACGTCTAGGCCAGAATCGCGCATGTTCAAGCCTTGGTTTAGGCCTTGAGCACCACAACCAACAATGACTACTTTCTTACCTTTTAGGTAATCCGCTTCTGAAGCAAATTCAGAGCGATCCATAAAACGACAACGACCTAGTTGGTCTAATTGCTCACGCAAGTTAAGAGTATTGAAATAGTTAGCCATAGTTGGGCTCTCCTGTTGAATTCTGTCCATAGTGTCGATGCTTATCATCGAATGACTTCATACTAAAACAGAGACCAAATTGCTTAAAGTGATATATTCACAATTTGTTATTGCAATTAATGCAACTACCGATATCTTTAGTGTTATGAATATTAAAAGCCTTCAAGCTTTTATCCACCTTTGTGAGAGTAAAAGCTTCAGTAAAACCGCAACAGCGATGCATGTCAGTGCTTCTGCACTGAGTCGCCAGATTCAAAAGCTAGAACAAGACACCCATCAAAGCCTGTTCTTACGTGATAACCGCTCAGTAGAGCTAACGCCTGCAGGCAAGAAATTACTGCCGATCGCCGTTAACATTGTGAGTGAGTGGCAACAGTTTCAATCAGACAGCCAACATGGTGAACAGGAACTTCGCGGCAAGCTACGACTGTTTTGTTCGGTCACCGCAAGTTACAGCCATCTGCCCGAACTATTGGCAGAGTTTAGGCTGCTCTATCCCTATATCGAGTTTGAGCTCTCAACAGGCGATCCCGCGCAAGCAATAGATAAAGTCATTAACGATGAGACCGACATTGCTATCTCAGCTTTGCCCGAACTGCTTCCTGCAAGGTTGGAATTTGAGACCATCAGTGAGATCCCTCTATCTGTCATCGCGCCAGCAGGGGTCAGCAGCTTTGGCTCTGAACTTGCTGATGGCATGCCAGACTGGAATAAGATCCCGTTTATAGTCCCAGAAGCGGGTACCGCTCGCGAAAGAGCCAATCTATGGTTTAAAAAAATGCGCATTAAGCCCAACATCTATGCACAGGTATCGGGTCATGAAGCCATTGTTAGTATGGTGGCACTGGGGTGTGGCGTGGGCATTGCACCAGAGGTCGTTATCGTCAACAGTCCGGTTCGGGACAAGATCCAGCGTCTAAAGCTGGAGCCTATCAAACCCTTCAAGTTAGGGGTGGTATGTAAACGCTCAAACCTCGATAACCCACTGCTGTCCGCATTTTGGAAAGTCGCTGAGAAGGTCTATATTCAGCCTTAGTACAGCAGTGGTCGCATCAACAAATCTGTTGACTGCATATAGTTCTGTTGACTGCATATAGTGTGTACGGACGATATAAGTAGAAAAATACGAAAAAGGCTCTGACCTAAGTCAGAGCCTTGAATATAGCAGATGTAAAAAAGCCCCGTCTTTCGACGAGGCTTTAAATATGGCAGGGGTCGGCATTCCGGAGATTCGACCGGGCTGGCGACCCAGCTCCCAACACGTTGCTTTGAAAAAGCAAAAACGAAAAAGGCTCCGACCTAAGTCAGAGCCTTTGAATATGGCAGGGGTGGAGAGATTCGAACTCCCAACACGCGGATTTGGAATCCGCTGCTCTGCCAATTGGAGCTACACCCCTAAAGTGTTATCTAATCTATGCTATTTAATTTCTTAAATCAACACGTTAGATTCAAAAAAGCCTCGTCGTTAGACGAGGCTTCTTAATAAGTGGCGGAGTGGACGGGACTCGAACCCGCGACCCCCGGCGTGACAGGCCGGTATTCTAACCAACTGAACTACCACTCCGCAGTGGCATACTTGCTATTGCAAGTGTCCAAAATTCAAAGCCTGGCGATGTCCTACTCTCACATGGGGAAGCCCCACACTACCATCGGCGCTATTGCGTTTCACTTCTGAGTTCGGCATGGAAATCAGGTGGGTCCACAATGCTATGGTCGCCAAGCAAATTCTGTTTTGCCTTCAGATTTTCTGAAAATCTGAAAACAATAAATCCGGAAAGCTGTTAATGCGTTCTCTACACATTCAATTTGTTCTTGCTTTGAGTCCATCAAAACCCTTTGGGTGTTGTATGGTTAAGCCTCACGGGCAATTAGTACAGGTTAGCTCAACGCCTCACAACGCTTACACACCCTGCCTATCAACGTTCTAGTCTCGAACAACCCTTTAGGACACTTAAAGTGC
>NZ_JAKJST010000044.1:0-40276 GCF_050337275.1 Vibrio wakamikoensis
AATCCTAGCTTCTAACTCTTGGATCTTCTGCTGTTCTGGCGTTAGAGCTTTAACCGCTGGCGTTTCTCCGCCGCGCTCAATCTTTAGTTGATCTACCCAGCGTCGTAAGGCTGTATCGCCGATATCTAAGGATCGTGCCGCCTCAGATATTGAGTAACCTTGATCAAGAACCAAGCTTGCGGCATCTACTTTGAACTCAGGAGAAAATGTACGTCGTTGTCGTTTTGTCATTGAACACCTCATTTACGGTGGAGACTTTACCACCTAATTTGGTGTCCGGGATCATTAAACCACTACAATGTCACCCTTTTCTATCCCAGAAATCGTGTGATCGTTCCATGAGGTGATGTGCACTTTTAAGTTCGGTGCATGCTTTTTAAAGTGACGATAGATGTCTCCAGAAACAGAGAAAACGAACTGAGACGACAACGCAATCGTAATCTCTTCGTCAAGCTCTGCCGGATCAAACAGACTGCTAGCGTTGACCACACTTTCAAGCTGATGAATCAGTGGCAATAGATCACGGGCAAGTTGTTCGGAAAACGTGGTTGGCTCAAGTCCGGTTTTCACTTTGACGAACAGTAAGTCATCAAAATGATGTCGGAGCTTTTGCAACGATTGGCTAACGGCGGGTTGCGATACAAACAAACGCTCAGCGGCTTTGCGCATGTTTTTCTCTTCAAGCAGAACTTTAAACACTCGAAGTAAATTGAGGTCGAGATTGTTGAATCGATTTTTAGCCAAGATGCTTGCTCTTGTTCGTGACATAAACGCGAACCTTAGCATAGCGTGTTTGGAGAATGTCATAGAGCCAACAAATTGCCCGTTGGCTCAGAAACTAAATAGTAACCAACTATGAACGTGCTAGAAGCGGTAGCCAACAGTAAATGATACTGAGTCTGTATCAATACCATCATAGCCACTCATGTCATAGCGAAGATCTGCGTAGATGCCCATTTGCGTTTGAGCTCTCACACCCATACCGATCATTAAGCTGGTATCGTTGGCAGACAAGCTATCGTGGCGATCAGAAATCTTTTCATTGGCAAAAGCAAGACCGATTGCGCCATAGGGTTTTAGCCAAAGCTGGCCAACGTCGAACGCATAGCCAATATCAGTATCGATTTTGAATGTATTGAAATCGTAGTCGAGATCAAATGCGCTTTTGCTGTTCATACTGTATGACGCGTTGACACCAAAGATGTGGTTGATGTCGTAACCGTATTCGAGCTTAAAGCCTGAATCGAGTTTTAAGTCGTCTCCACCTTCGCTTAGTGTTACACCAGAAATACCTGCGCCTACGCGATGACCTTGAAAATCCGTGTTGGCAACGGCGCAAAATGAAAGCGTTGAGATGGTGGCGATGATGAGTGTCTTTTTCATGTTAATGTGCTCTTGTTGTGTATAAATCACAGCGTCCTAGCCGTATTGATCACTCCTTGTCGAATGAGCTGCATTGTAGAAACTTGTTGTTTTTCAGACTAATCACCTTTGTTTACTAGTCTCATTAGCTCTACTTATCATCAGGCTTACTTTCATGATTTACCTTCAACTGGTGAAAGATACCTTGAGAAATCCTCACTGTTATCCGTTGCTTTCGCTTGTTAACTTGGAATGACGTAAAACCGAAGGATTGGAACACAGTATGGAACTATGGATAAAGCTGGAGTATCTGGCGCTGCAGATTTGGGCGATTTATTTGATAAAAGCACTGCTGTTTGGATAAGTTTGTTCGCTATTAAGGCACTTAATCGTCACTCATTAGCATCAAATGTTGTAGAAATTAAAATGATTGAAACTGAAAGATTGATACTCCGACCCACAATACAATACGATCTACAGCTCTATCGTGCGCTATTTCAAGATCCCGATATCGTCAGATATTTACCCGGTGGCGAGCCATACTCATGTGATTACATTGCGAACTACGTATCTAAAAAGTTGGCACATTGGGAAAAGGGCTTTGGTACGTTCACCGTCACGCTAAAGAATCACCCCGAGGTCTGTGTTGGTTATGCCGGAATTGAGCAGTTACCCGATTCTCACTTTCACGATATTCGATATGGCTTTCTGCCTAGCTACCAAGGGCTAGGTTTTGCTACGGAAGCGGCTCGCGCCTCAATAGAGTTTGTATTTGAAAACCGCTTTGTAGAAGAAGTATTTGGTGTGGCTGTTGTCGACAATCTTCCCTCTATTCGTATTTTGCAAAAGTTGGCAATGACACCGTCTTCCGCGACGCTCTATGAGAGTGATGATTTAGTCACGTTTTCTATTCGTAGGTAGTCGCACCGTTGGAGGCGATTTAGCTGTCATCTCCACTTAATCGCCACAATCTATTTACTGGTTATTCTCTTTATAGATAGCAGGCTTGATATCCAAAAGAGCGGTGCATGAAGCCCTGCACTCCGCCCCCACCAAACGCGACACCAAGCTCGTGTTTTTCTGTCGGCTTTGTTTCCGTCGAGTTGAGGTCTTCATCGACGTTGGGGGATGAGCAAGCCGCCAAAACGGTGGCGGCGAACACGACGGATATAGTCTTTAGTGCCTTGGCTCTACGTAGCATTATAGTGACCATTTGATAGCGGTTTTGTCTAGCGACAAGTCCCACAGCTTCGTTGCCATTTCTTTGTCTAAGGCAATCGCATCAAGCTCGTTTTCTCCCACAGAGCCTACAGTATTAGCGCGTTGGGTTGGGCCATAAAGTTTGCCTGTTTGAAGGTCTTGCTCTGTTGCACACATAACTTCCGGCCACGCGCCACGCTCCGCAGATTGGGCAATCACTCGAGACATCACTGCCCACAGCACTTTATTGAATGTACTTGCCGTATCTTTTAGCAGGTTGGTGCGTGATGCGCCTGGATGACAAATATGAACTTGTACATTTTTTCCCGCAGCTTCAATACGACGCTGTAACTCCAAGCCAAACATGATCTGCGCGAGCTTGCTTTGAGCATAAGAATCCCAAGCTGTGTAGTTGTCATCAAAATTAAGATCTTCAAACTTAATACGTTTTAGCCCCATCTTGTAGGCGTTGCTGCCAACCATCACAATGCGACCTTGAGAAGCTTCAATTCGGTCAAACAACAGTCCACAAAGTAAAAAGTGTCCAAAGTGGTTCACGCCCAATTGACTCTCAAAACCATCAACGGTGAACTGCTGTGTTGCAACTTGAGCGATTGCGCCGTTGCAGATCAATGCATCAATAGAAGTCACAGTTTCTAAGAGCTTTGCGGCTGCCTGACGCACCGAATCGAGACTTCCAAGATCGATTTGTACAAAGCTGACATCAATATCATTGCCCAAAGTTTGCTTCAGTTCATTGATGGCAGTTTCAGATTTCGCTGGGTTGCGGTTCAACATAACAACTCGAGCACCTTTGGAAAGCAGAGTTCGAGAGGCTTCAAAACCAGCGCCACTGTTCGCACCAGTGATGACATAAGTTCTACCTACAAGAGAGCTTATACGTTCTGGAGTCCAACCGTTTTTACCGAAAAGTTGAGCAGTCATAGTGTTTACCTTTGTGTAATTTCTGAGCTTTTTTGTCACGCGACAAATCAAGTTGCTTGTCGTTTTCAACAGTAGTATCGTTGTCTGAAATCTACTATAACTCTCGCAATGGTTGATAAATAGGCGAATTAATCTCTATTAATTGCCTATTAGTATCATTTTTGGTTTAAGGTGTTGAAATGATAAAGCAACAGATAAAACAGCTTGTAGAAGATCGAATCACTGAAGACGGTATGCTTGATACTGGTATACAAGGCGTTCGGCTGTTTAAGGTCACGACAGCAGTACCTTGTGTCCCTGCCGTCTATGAGCCAACGGTTATCGTTATTTTGAGTGGTAAGAAAGAAGCGATACTCGAAGGTGCTCGCTATGTTTACGACAATAGTCAGTACATGTGTTGTACAGTATCGATCCCCGTTGAGGCAGGCACTCCAGAAGCATCACCTGAAGAGCCACTGATCGGTGTTTATATTTCACTCGACACCAAGTTGATGACGGAGCTGGCGATTGAAATGGAAAGCACTGCGGGTGCGGTTAAGCTTCCAAAAAGCAGCAATCAGCCTCCGGGCATGTCTCTCGCCGACTGGGACGATGCATTTGGTGATGCCTTGTTGAGACTGCTTCAGCTTGGTGATGATAAAGCGGATGTGTCTATACTTGGTGAAAGTCGATTGCGTGAGCTCTACTATGCCGTGCTCAAAGGAGAGGCTGGGGTCTCTGCTCGAAGAGCGTTTGGTGTTGGAAATGAAATTGCGCGCTCGATAGAACACTTATCTCTTAACCTCAGTAAGAATGTCACCATTGATGAACTGGCGTCATTAGTTGGAATGAGTAGGGCTGTGTTCCACCGAAAATTCAAACAAGCGACTCGAATGTCACCGATCCAATTCATGAAATCGATGCGTCTCAACAACGCAGCAATGAAGATCGCAGCAGGTATGAATGTCAGTAAGGCTGCAATGGCTGTGGGCTATGTGAGTTCTTCTCAGTTTAGCCGAGAGTTTAAACGTCTTTATGGTGTATCGGCAAAGCAGTGGAGCCAATCTCAAGACCTACCCAAGAACATTGCCTAGAGTAGTCTTAAACTCTTACTTGATACAAATAGGCAAGTAATGGAGATTATATTGCCTAGTTTGCAGTCAGTTTGAGAGATAAAGTAAAGATAGACCAACAACGAAGGTAACTCGTCGTGAAGAAGCTATTTTTATCTATAGGAGTCACTATGGTTCTTGCTGCAACATCATCCGCGAATGACATTAACTCTGCGTTAAACACGTTAGAAGGTACCGTTCAAGACAATGAAGGTAATGTTTATCGAACGGTTCAGATTGGCGATCAGGTTTGGATGGCTGAAAACTTGAGAAGCACTAAGTATCAAGACGGCTCAAAGATAAAGACCGCAGCAATCCCTAAAGATGATGACTCAAACCTACTCAAATATGGGCGCCTTTACGATTGGCACGATGTTGCAGATGAACGCAATCTTTGTCCAGAAGGTTGGCGTGTCGCAACCGATGAAGATTGGAAAGAACTTGAACGAACCATAGGTATGTCAGAAGAGGACATCGGTAAAGATGGATGGCGTGGCGACAATGATATCGCGATTCAGCTTAAAGAGAGTCAACCAGACAGCTTGTTTAAATCGTTCGATCAGTCTCAGGTAAATAAACAAAACTTTTTCGCCCGCCCTGCTGGGGTGAAATGGAAAGGTTTTTATATTACTCAAGGTGTTTATACCGAATTTTGGACAGGTACTAAAGCGAAGGATGACAAGGCGTTCATCCGCACACTCGCTTACTCTTGGTGGAATCCTCATAAAGGTGAAATCAGACGCACTACGAGCTCGAAAGACTATATGTTTTCGGTGAGATGTATAAAAGTAGAGTGATTTGGACTCTGGGCATTGTTTAGACGGTCAGTGATCCTAGAAATGTTTGTAAAATGATAAGGAACAAATATGACCAAAGAGCAGCTCCTCCCCCAGCTTTTCTTTAGAGAATCGCACACAAACAAACTCGTGTCGCCAACCTTTGATGCTTTGGGCTCGATCGACCCAATAATGTTTCAGGAATGGCAAAACAGCAAACGAGAGCTTGTTCTTGCCGATGTAGCAGACACCCATTGGGTCAAAACATGTACGGAAGGCTATATCACCGAAGTGGTGTTTCATGCAGATGGTGCGCTAAATGAGTATCGGTTGTTCGATCGTTTTGAAACGCAGGGGAGGTGGTTCTTAGCTGACGGAATCCTACATGTGGAAATCATCAAAGGGGAAAATCGCTATTCCTTTGGTGTAATAGGCAATGCAGATGTCAATATTCACTCTGCGGTTGAGTACAAGAACGATGAGCTGCACTCTTACCTGAAACTGGCGCAGATTAAGCCAAATTGATGACAATTGAATGGTTGGAGCTGGAAGTGCGATAGCCTAAAGAACGGCTATCGCAACTCATACCGACGCTAGTTACACTATGATCTGGCCTTCAAAACCAAGTAGGTGCTGCTTGACTTCTTTGGATGCAAAAGACTTAGAAACACTACTCAAATAGATGCTTCTATAGTCCTCTTGGGTGAGTTTAAACGTCTCACACACCTTCTCCACTTCTTTAGTCATCGTGGTATTAGACACCGTGCGGTTGTCAGTGTTAATGGTGACGACCACATCGTCTTTATGGAAATCTCTGACAGGGTGATCAGCAAATTTCTCAACGCATTTGGTTTGCACATTGCTTGTCGGACATAGCTCTAGCGCAATTGCATTATCTTTCACTACAGAGTAAGCCTGCTGGTGATCTTTCATATGAACGCCGTGACCAATGCGCTCGGCATCGAGTATAGTCACTGCGTCATACACATTTTGGCCACACCATTGCTCCCCTGCATGAATTGTGAGTCGATACCCTTTATCGGCAGCGTACTGAGTAAATTCAGGAAACTCGCTGCAAAAGCCTGGTTTTTCTCCTCCTGCGATATCAAAAGCAACCACGCCTTTATTCAGCCAAGGAGCACCAGCATCAATGACAGATTTGATGTCATCAGTTGGCATGCCACGAAGCACAGACAAGATGTAGTTGCCGTGGATATCGTAAAGTGCTTCCGCTCGCCTCATTCCTTTAACAACACTGTCAATGATCTCAAAAAGCGCTAAGCCTTTCTGTTGATGAAGCAATGGCCCAAATCTTACCTCTAAGTACTTAACGTTTTCTTTTGCCGCGTCTTCAAATAGTTCAAATGAAATACGCTCTAGTGCCTCTGTAGTTTGCATTACCTGCAAGGGTAGAGCGAAACAATCTAAGTACTCGTCGAGATTCTTACATTCTTCTGGAACGGACAGGGAGTTAATTAGTACCTCTTTGTTACGGCCTTCGGTTACTCCGTCTTTTAGCGCCAGCTCATAAATGGTTTCTGGTCGCGCGCTGCCGTCAAGGTGGCAGTGTAAATCGATTTTTGGAAGTGCCGCATAGTTCATAACATTAACTCCAAGCTGGTTGTTTAAGAGGTAACTTAGCTGAGATGGTATATGATTGGAATTGACGATATTTCCAGAATGATATGAATGAAAGGAATACTACAGTGAAGTTTAACGCGCCTATAAAAACTGACATGAATTTACTCTCATGTTTTCAGGTGATTATGGAGGAGCGCAATATAAGCCGCGCCGCAGAAAGGCTATTCTTGACTCAGTCGGCGGTGAGTAAGCAGCTTACTAGGCTTAGAGGCTGGTTTGATGATCCTTTGTTCGAGCGTTCACCAAAAGGGCTGCTTCCGACACCGAAAGCGCTGCAAATCGCGCCACAGGTTGAGAGTATTTTGCTACAAGTGGATATGCTGAGTTGGCAGGAAGACTTTGATCCCGGTGAGAGCGAGCGTTTGTTTCAATTTGAGCTGGTGGAAACTGCGTATAGCTCTATCTATTCAAATGTTGTGATAGAGGCGTTGGAACAGGCACCAAGTATTCAATTGAAGACCAAAACTTGGGATCAGCAAACGTTCGAGCGTTTACTTAAAAGGGATGCGGACTTTGGTATTGGAATGGTTGAGTACGACGAGCGAGCGAGTAACCAAGTTCATAAACTGCCAAAAGATCTCGAGTGTGTGGAGCTCGTTCGTGATTACTCAGTGTGTCTGATGCGCCCAGATCATCCAGCATTAAAGATAGATTGGGACGTAACGGCATTTACTCAATATCGGCATATACACGTAGTGACTGGCGGTGTGGGCAGTTGGTTGCTGATGGACATACTCAATAAGCGAGATATACCTCTTGATATCGCCCTCAATGTCCCGGATGTTGAGAGTGCAATTTCGGTCTGCAGACACAGCGATTTGCTGATGTGCTATCCCTACAGCGCGGTTAAACATATTGTCGCTGAGGGCACTCTCGTTGCTAAACCGATACCGATAGAGCTTGAACCTGGGGCGCTATTTCTATTCTGGCATAAGTTTTTCAACACCGACCCGAGCCACGTTTGGATGCGCAAGCTCGTTGAAATGACATGTCGAAATAATGGGAATTAACTGGCTAAAAACGAAAAGATTGGAGACATCATGATAAGTTTTTTGATGATAGTAGTGCTGTGCATTTTAGCGCTGTGCCTGTTTAACTTTTGGGGAACTCGTTTTCGTGAATCAGGTATGAAGCCGATAGATTCAAACTTATTGGAAAACAGCCAACAAAAGATAGCAATCACGAGAGATGGACGGAGTGTCGCTTATTGTGTTTACGGCAGCCAAGACCTTACGGCACCAGTGGTAATCAATATGCACGGCTCTGGACTTGAAGCGGGTTTCGAGCGCCAAACCTATCAGAAAATCAGTTCTTCTTTGGGTTGTAGAGGTATCGCCATTAGCTTACCTGGCTGTGGGTTTTCTGATGAAAAGCCGGGTAGAAGAGTGGTGGACTGGCCAAAGGAAGACTTGGAGGCGGTGTTAAATGCAGAAGGGGTTGAGGCGTTCCACATTACGGGGCATTCTCAGGGCACGCCTCACGCTATGGCGGCTGCCCTCCATTTTGGAGATCGCTGTATTGGCTTAGGGCTAAATGCACCGCTGTTACCAACGGCTTTGTGTGAGGAACTCGGAACCGGAGCAACCATTGGTACCGGAGGGACACCAACCTCAAAACAGTTAAAGCAGTTTTACATGGGTTGGTATTTTGCCTTGTTTCGCTTGGTATTTGGTGTGTTACCACCGAGCTTGGCGAGTACTCCAATCAGAAAAGGTTTCCCAAAGGTCAAAGCAGACAAGGAATTAGTGTCGCGGTTTGAAAAGGCCATGCGGCGCTCTGTTGTACGTGGTACGTCTGGCGCAGCTTGGGAATCTGCACAAGATACGTGTTTTGATTGGGGCTTTGATGTAAAGCACTTAGCTAACTCCAATGCTCATGTTTGGCATTCTGATGATGATTCTGCCATACCTGCAGAGCAAGGGAAATGGTTAGCAGAGCACTTAAAAGCGAACTACAAGCATGAACCTGAAGGCTATGGGCACATGACTTATTGTGTAGGAAAGTACCAAGAGCCCGAGAATTCAATGATAGCGGCACTACTGAGTGGTGTTACTAAAGGGAGTCAATCGTAATCGATTCACCCGCTTTAATAAGACAACCCGGAGAATGAAAAATCACCGGGTTTTACCACCGCTTTTCTTACCCCAAATGGTCGCTAGAAGAGTTAGAACGCTGTCTATCATTAAGATATTGAGGCGTTTTTTGAGTGAGAGGCAGACGCCTGTGTAACCCCAAACCTTACCCTTCAAAGAATAACGGTGGTTATTAAACTGGTTAAAATTGCGAACAAGGATAGATTGATTAAGGCTCTATCGGATGTTTTTTCTAGTACTTTAATGCCAATCTTCACGCCTACGAAAGAGCTTAATACAACGAGCAGCCCGATAGCAATGTTACTTTGGCTACTGCTGCTATAACGAATCGCCGTTACTCCAGAGAGTATGACGGCGATGACGATTGAGCTCCCCACAGCTTGCCTGACTGTAGCTCCTAGAATGTTTTTTAGTGCTGGTAGCAGTATGACGCCACCCCCAATTCCCGTCGTACCAAGTACTGATCCGCTCAACGCCCCGACGCTGAGAGCAGCGGACGTATTTGTTTGTTTACTCGAGGATGTCAGTTCTGTTTTGCGCCCTAAATAGAGAGAAACGAATGCGCCGGCCATAGTGATGACAACGCAGCCTTGCACAAAACGTTCAGTGAAGGGCTGAAGTGTTGGGTTAGCTGCTGATCTTACGATAATTTCAGTGGCGATGATTAGCGTAGGAATGGCGCTGATAAGAATGACCTTTACATGATGCCAGTTCACGTTTTTGCAGCGGATATGATTCAATGCTGCGTTTATTTTAATTAAGGTCGCAATGATACTCGCAGTGCCAACAGCTGTGACTATTGGCATGGAAAAGCTGAGTTGTAGCGCGGGAATAATAACGACTCCACCACCAACACCCGTCATGGTCATAAGCGCACCCACAGTGATACCAATGAATATTGCGTACGTGATTTGATGGAGTGGGAGGGTGAGAATGTCAGCTAACATGATGAACTCCAGAGAGCGATTTTCTTTTTAGCTCCCTCTACTGGCAATAACCAACTAAGGGAGCTAAGGGGGGGGAAGTTACTTAATCCAAATCGGACTTGTCCAACCGATATTGCGATCTTTTTGGAAAACACGCAGGTACACGTAGGTTGCTCCTTCCTCTAATGAGAACTCATTCAAAGTGATATCAAACTTGTGACCACCGACTGACCATTTCTCGAAAACCTCACCGTTAACAACAAGCTCGACCTTGGTCATGGGATTAGGGGTAATGGCCTCGATGTGCAGTTGATAACTATCTGATTCGCTAGCATCGTTGCCGATTTTTACGCTGTCCAATTGAAGGTCTAGGAACATACGTGGATGCGTGGTGGCAATAGTACGACGTGCCTTCATGGCATCGAAGATATCTGCACGGGTTTGGGAGTCGGCTATAACTCCAGTAATACCGCCATAGCCTGGGTTTCCATCATGACCGTCACTATTAGAAACGAAGCCAAATTTTTTGCCACGATTTAGGAAGTCGACGACCGTATTGTCTTTGACGTTATTACGAGCTTTATGAACCATAGGGTTTTTGGCATATTCAAATCTTCCCCATTGAGCGGAATAGACTTCAATCATGGTTTCATCGTTACTACTAGGTTCCCAGTTGGCGAGATCAAACCCTTTCTCGAATTTAGCGTCTTGATTGTCGACATGCTTAGGGTTGCGGCCATTACAGAATCTATGCAGGTGAGGGATGGTAATGAACTCACGCCCTTTGTAGATGTCCCAAATATCATGGATGATGCTGACCTCACGATCTGGATACTTTTCTTCTAGTAGTGAATTTTTGAATAGCACCACCGTATCACCACGTCGGCCATGGAGTTCAAAGCCACAGAATGTGACGAATGCGCCTTCCTGATTGAATTTGTCGCATTGTTCGCCAATTTCCTGCCATGTGGCTTTGTCGATGTTGAGGCTTCGGTCTTCATTAAAAGTAAATGTTTGTTCCGATAGCGCTACAAAGTCGAGACGAGCAACATCTTTTGCGTAAGTGTATGCATTGCGAGGGTATGCACCACAGTCATTGTCACGAATGTTGGCGGTTAAATTTGAGTGCGTGTGTGTATCACCCCAATAGATCTTTTGCTCTACAGTTTCCTCAACCTTGATGGCGGCTGGGGCAATGTGTAGTTCGGTATTTTCTGCTGTTGCAAGATAACGACCAGTAGGGAGTCGTGCTTCGACATCTCCATATGGGACATTCTGAAATTGGAGTCGCTCACAGCTATCAAGATTAGTGAAGACAACCGTTAACGGGTCACATTGATAATCTTTGACAGGATTCTCAAACCTATCCATTGCAAGCATCGTGAGTTTGAAGGGCTTATCTTGTTCAACCAATGTAGGGGCAACCAGTGAGAGTTCTATTGCAGCTCCCGGCTTAAGCGTTATCTCTGGGAATACAGGTAAGCGTCGAGTGACATCATGGCCACCTAAGGTGATATCAAATGTTTTTTCAATGCGACAAACATCCTCGTTAAATGCACGAATACCCACTCGGGTTGGCGCCGCGTCACCTTTTAAAAATAGTCGGTCTACGCCGCCAAATTGAACATGAAACGATTGTCCGGTTTGAAACTCGTCAATTAGAGTAATGTGCGCTTGTCTAGAAGAGTCCTTCCAACGGTTGATATGACTAAAGTTTGTGTCGACTTTCTTGATGGCGACATCAATTTCTAGACTTTCTTCATCAGCTAATGCGTAAATGTAGCTTGGTTTCCAGTAGTCGTAGCATTGTAAATACTCTTCAGACAGTTGATGCTGATATGGTTGAACGGTAATGACAAACTTGGTGCCTGATGGCAATGTGCATTTTGGCTCAACTTCTAGCCGCCATTCGTACTCACCATTTACTTCTATTTCTGCTTGCTGTGTTACACGAAAAACCGCAACGTCATCTAAATAAGTATATACATTCATAATCTCTAATTCTCTACGTCTGTTTCCGAATAAAACTTATTCTTCGTAATGTGTGTGGCTAGTTTAATATTGGTGCGTATGCTTCATTCTGTTTGGATTATTTAATGTTACATAATTACCAGGTTGATTAATAAACTAGCGTATATCTAAATAAAATAGGTGCACATCAATGTGGGGGATATGAGCACCCTGGTAAGTCGTTGTTTTTAATATATAGGTGCATCGAGAAGATACAGTATGACTGTCGTCATACTGGTTTATGGATTTTTAGTGTTTGTTGGAAAAATAAGCCGTAGTTCACACATTGATAAAGTTGTCATCGTGCTATGATCATCATCATATCTGCGTAATACAAAACCTAATAACGTTTAATTACGAAAGGGTGTATAGCTCAGGGCTATGAATTGGGTTGTTATTATAAATAGTATAATTTAAGCAGAATGCTTGGAGGCACGTGTGAAACAATTACTGTCATCAATATTAAATCAACTACAGAGGGTAGGCGGTGCTTTAATGCTACCTATCGCTGTATTACCTGTGGCTGCCTTGCTACTTCGTTTTGGGTCTGCAGACTTGCTTGATTTACCATTTGTGAAAGCATCTGGGGGAGCGATATTTGGCGGGCTACCTTTACTGTTTGCTGTCGGTATCGCCGTCGGATTGGCCAAAGACCACAATGGTACTGCTGGCGTTGCTGGCGTTATCGCACACCTGATCATTCTCGAAGGTGCAAAAACCATCACACCTGACCTTAAGATGGGTGTCTTATCTGGCATTATCGCCGGTATTATGGCGGGCTATCTCTACAACAACTTCAAAGATACTAAGTTGCCAGATTGGCTTGGGTTCTTTGGAGGGAAGCGTTTTGTTCCTGTCGTGACGGCACTGTGCTCTATCTTCATGGCCTTCATTGTTGGGCATGGCTTCCCTGCTATTGGTGCTGCAATCAACGACATTGGTATGTGGATGATCCAAAGTGGCGAACCCGGTCTATTTGTTTATGGTGCAATGAACCGTCTTCTTATTCCATTTGGTTTACATCACATTCTGAACAGTATTGTCCGCTTCATGTTTGGTTCATACACAGATGAAAGTGGTGCAGAGATCATTGGCGACCAGCTACGTTTCTTTGCCGGTGACCCTGAAGCGGGTGCATTTATGACGGGCTGTTATGTCGTGATGATGTTTGGTCTACCAGCGGTCTGCTTAGCGTTCTATGTAACAGCTAAAAAAGAACGTCGTCCAGCTTTAGTGGGGATGTTGGTCTCTATAGCGCTTACAAGCTTCCTGACGGGGATCACAGAACCTGTTGAGTTCTTGTTCATGTTCACCGCGCCAATTCTATTCGCTCTACACGCTATCTTTATGGGGGCATCTTACGTAATCAGTGATTGGCTAAATATTAAACATGGCTTTGGTTTCTCGGGAGGCTTCATCGATTACGTGTTGAACTGGGGGCTCGCAACGAACCCGATTCGAATCATCCCTCTAGGTCTTGCTTATTTTGCTATGTACTTTGTTACCTTCACTGCCGCAATTAAGTACTTCAATCTTAAGACTCCTGGGCGCGATGATGAGGAGGAAGAAGTTGTCGCCTCAACGACAGATACGAGTGGGTTAGCCGCTGCTTACTATGATGCTGTTGGAGGGTACGACAATATCACCAATATTAACTGTTGTATGACGCGTCTTCGCCTTACCGTTACTGATAGCTCAACGATTGAGGATTCGGTTTGTAAGAAGTTGGGAGCCGCAGGTGTAATTCGACCAACTCCGACAACGATTCAGATTATTGTTGGCACTTCGGCTGAAGCCATCGCCGGAGATATGAACGCTATCCACAAAGAGAAAGCGTTACAGGAACAAAAGCAGTTTGAAAGCGCTAAAGCTTAGCTGCAGAATGTGAGTCTTTTAGCCGAACTTAGTCTATGCTAAGTTCGGCTTTTTTCTTGTTTTTGCTACTAGAGAATGTGGTGTCGGTTCATATAATTGATATTATCGTTCGTAGTTAGATATCCAGCCTAGCAAGCCCAACCTTTATGCTGGTATCGTCGGTGGATATGAGGTTACGAAGCATTCCGGAGGGAAAATGGAACACTACCGATTAGCGGCATGCGACATAAAAACGGTTGTTTTGCCAAAGGGAAAATTTCTCTATGATCAACATGACGAACCAGACTGTTTCTATTTTATCGTCTCTGGTTTGGTATCGCTGCAACGCTTATTGCTGAATGGAAAAGAGGTGATGAGTCGCGTTTACAAAACCAATCAATATTTTGGCTATCGAACGCTTCTTTCTGGACAGAATTATCACGTAGGTGCCAAAGCTTTAACTGATCTCACTCTTGAACGTGTCGTGGTGCGCGATTTAGATCAGTTCTTTCAAGAGAACCCAAAATTCGTTCGTTATCTATTCTCTGAAATGGCAACAGAGCTTCGCCACGCTGAGATCCGTTTGTCCAAAATGTCTACGCACAGCGTCGAGTTAAGGGTAATTGATAGCGTGATTGATTTAGTTACCGCTGATGTAGGTTATAAGTGGACATACAGGGAAATTGCGGCTTATTCGGGATGTTCAACAGAAACGGTTATTCGTGTTAGCAAAAAGCTCAAGAACAGTGCTTTAATGCATGGAGAAAATACCAACAAGTCTTTTGAACTAGAGAAATTGCAGCAAGTGAGAACACAACTAGCGCTAGGAGAAAAGCTGTAAGAATGACCCAAATCTATTTCGTATGTGGCTTTATTGGCTCCGGTAAGACAACGTACTCTAAAGCATTGGCCGCTAAACACGCTGCGTTTCGGTTTTCTATTGATGAGTGGATGATCCCTCTATATGGCGAGCATATGGAGCGGGAGCTCTTTGATCGTCGTTTGGCAACGCTTCAAGGGTTATTTAAAGACTCTGCCTTACAGCTTTTTTCGCTCGGTGTGCCGGTTGTATTTGATTTTGGTTTTTGGACGAAAGCGGATCGGCTTGCTTTTACTGAATGGGCATCGAGTGTAGCTGCGAGCAGTGAAATTCATTATTTGGATGTCGGATTTGATGTTTGTAAGCAGAGAGCATCTGCTCGTAACTCAGAACTCAACGGCCGATCTTATGAAATGACACCAGAGATGCTGGAGTTGTTTTGGTCTTGGTTTGAGACACCGACATCAGATGAGAATGTGGTGTGGATTCAGTCAGCGGGCTAACTATTGCTGCGCACATTGACGGAGAAACGAAAAGGACGAAAGGTGTCGCACCTTTCGTCCTTTGTAATACTAAGGCCAATTAAACACCTAAGATGCCTTTTATTGCCATCGTTGCGTAGCTACCAGTCGGCAATGTGAACTGCAACTCACAGCTATCTGAGTCGAGCGGCTCAGATTTAAAATGACAATAAATAAAGTAGTCCCTGGTTGCAGACAGTTTCTTTATTTCGCCGTCGATTGCTCGCCACTTGTCTATGGCTAATTTATTCGGAAGCTTATGCGCTGCAAAGTCATCTTGGTTTGGAGCAAAGTAGCTGTTGTCCGCGATACGGATAGAGGCGCTAGCGGAGCCTTCTGCTTGTATGAGTTCACTGAGCTTCTTGTTCCACATGTGTGAGCCATGAGAACAAAGCCAAAAAGCCCTTTCGCGCATAGGTATTAAAAAATCTAGGTTCTCTAGCGTTACCTCTCTATTCGCCAGCACACCCGATTCCCGTGCGAATTCAAGACACTTATCGAGATTACCTTCAAGGTAGTGTTGTCCGATCAGATGTGTCAGCGCAGGTTGATTGGGTAAGCCGAAACGTTGGCTGTCATAGTAATTGGGGACTCTAAGCTGAGTTTCATTAATGCTTGTAAGGGCATTTTGAGCCTCTTCGTCAAGTCCTCTTAATACGATATTAAATGCGTTTCCAAGATTAGAACCAACAGTGATTTTATTGTTGGAGAAACCGATTTGATATAACTCAAGCCAAAAGTTACTGTCTTTATCATTAAATTTACTAGGGACTTTATGACTTTCAATTGTGAGATATTGCTGCGTGATCCCTTCTTCATCTTTTAAACCGGCTACGCCAATTTGACCTTCCTCTAGGTTAAATTCTTGGCTAATAATATCTATAGCGTTAAATGTTGAGATACCACTCTTCACTAAACAAAAAAGTTGATAGTTAGTAGGGCTATCGGCAATATCTAAGTTAATGACTTCGCATACCCTAAAGTCTTCATTTTTTTGTTTTATTCTATACTTCATCCATTTCTCCTTGCGATTACGCTTTATCTGGTTGAAAGTTAGTTGTTCATTACATTCCGTATCGAAATGGTTTACCGATACTTACCATGTCTCGGTGTACGGGGGCTAAAGCATTGGCATAGGCTGCGAGTAACTTGAGCGTATATTCGCTTCTAACATGTTGATTTTGTTCTGTACATTGGTGATCGGCAGTCAACGTTTGTTCGCAGTTTCTAAAGATAAGATGGTCTGGCAAAAAACAGACGTGATTGTTTTTATTTCCAGTCATACGCAGTTCGCTAATAGGGTATACGCCATTGACGCCAGCAGAGACGCTTACCAATAACGCCGCTTTGTGTGCCAATTCGTCGTCGGTAGTCAACATCAAAAAATTCTTTAGTGAAGGTGTTGCCATTCCATGCCATTCTGGCGTGATAAAAATAAAGGCATCAGATTGCTTGAGTTGTTGTTTAATGGGTTGAAATGGTGCCCATTCCTCGCTGTCTTGCCACACGCCTTCATTCCAAAGTGGTAAAGCTAAATGATGCAAGTCGAGAACATTGACCTGTTCAAAGTGTTCGCCAGCGAGTGTTGCCAGATAATTAGCCACATTGATACTTTGTGAGTTTGTTCTTTGGCTACCGGCAACGATTGCGATGTTCATTCAAAATTCCTTTTTGGGGTTTAAAATTTACTCTAAGGGAAGTGTTCTTTAATATTATGACTGTCGTCAATGCCGTTGCCCTTGAAATGGCGATTGCGTCGAAGAGTTATAATAATTCTGTTCTTGTTTTAGAATGTTTAAATCTAATTAGAGGTGTTCCAGTATTTTAATTAAATTACCAATCTCGGTGGTATGCTTATATGTCGTTTTCTGGTGAGGTTTTAAATGTGTGATCTTTATCGAGATGTTTTGTGTGAGTAGTTTTAGTTCTATTACTTAATTCAAAGTAAAGGAGTGACTTTTAAGCTATATTGGTATTTTTGTCATTAAATGTTTGTGTTTGATTAGTATTTTAATGATTGTTATCTCCTTCTCACATGTTTCTAGGTTCGAACTGTTCACTCTACAAAGAACCCGAGGTAAGCAACTATGAGCTTTTGGTTTGGTAAAGATGCGACCGCGCAAGGCGTGGCGAAGCAACGCTTAATCGAGACACTGGCACCACCGAGTAAGAGGGTCATTAGCGATCCGTACGCAAAACGATTCGTGTTAGGTGCGAGTCTCATCAAGCTGATGGGTCATCGGCTATCTGTTTTGATCACAGAGAAGTTTGCCCCTGGATTCCATCAGCACCTTATTGCGAGAACTCGATTTTTTGATGATTGTATTCAAGAGGCGGTGGAAAATGGGGTCGACCAATACGTGATTTTGGGTGCAGGTTATGACTTAAGGGCGCATCGCCTTGACCTGCCTTCCAGCCTCAGGGTTTTCGAAGTCGATCAAGCTGAAGTGCAAAAGAGAAAGCGTAAAAAACTACCCCAACACTTATTTAACTCAGAGAATGTGAGTTACGTTAGTGTGGATTTTAATCACCAATCTCTCGTTGAGCGATTATTGGCATCCGGCTTTGATCCAAATAAACCAACTATCTTCACCTTAGAAGGTGTTTCTCAGTACATTACTAAACCTGCGTTAGCCACTACCATTGAAGCATTGGCCGCTCTCACACATCGTACAGATGCAACTTTCTTGATGTCTTACGTTGACGAACGCCTTAACAGCGATCCTAAAGCTTGCTTTGGAGATGGCTATCCCCATGTAGTTAAACGTGTGAACACGATTAAAGACTTATCAGATAAATTTGGGGAGCCGTGGGTGTCTTTCTATCGCAGTGATGAGATAGAGCAAATGTTGTCTGGCTACGGCTTCAAAGTGGCAGAAAATAAGACTCTGGAGGATCTAAATGGGCGCTACTTCGAACCAATTGGTCGAAAAGTGCCTGAGCAGCACGTAATGAAGTTGGAGCACTTTGTTGTTGCGAGAGCCTAACGACCGCTCGACACCACAGTGTTGTTTAGTTTTTGTCTATCAAGGAATATTGGATGCGAAAAGCTCACGGTTAAACCGTGAGCTTTTTATTTTTCTTAGCTTGCTTATCTTACGGACGCTCACCCGCTAAAACGCGTTTCTCAATATCTGCGATCACACCTGGAAGGTCGGCAATCGTATCAACTAGATAGTGAGGTGAAGCTTTACCAAGCTTGATGCGTGCACGTTCGCGAGCTGCTGTTAGAGTTGCTTCATCAGCGGCTTGGTATTGGTCAAATGTAAGGCCAGCCTCGTTGCCAGAAAGCAGTAGACCCACAGTCCACATGCCTGCATTGTGACCTTCTTCGATACCGGGTGCTGCGTCATCCACTTTTACGCAAGCACCGACGCTAGTCGCGCCCAGTTCGATAGCGTTTTTCAGTGCCATAAATGCAGCAGGGCGGCCGCCTTGAGGTAGGTCATCAGTAGCGACGACATAGTCTGGTTTATAGCCGTAATCTGCCGCCACTGGAATGAGAACATCCATTACTTGACGTGGGTAGCCAGAACATGAGCCGATCTTGATGCCTTTGTGTTTAAGGTCGTTCACAACGTCAACCGCGTTAAGGATTGGCTCAGCGTGATCCGCTACTTTGGCTTTTTGTAGAGGCATGAATGCGGCGTAGATGGCGTCAACATCGCTGTCTTGCATTTCTTGGCCAAACTTGGCTGTCCAACGTGCTGTTACTGCTGGGATTTGGCCAACGGCTTTAATGTGATCCCATTTACCAATACCCATTGGCTCGCGAGCTTCGTCTAGAGAAATCTCGAAATCAAAGCCTTGTTTAAATGCTTCGACAAAAATGCTGGTCGGGGCAAACGAACCAAAGTCAACAATAGTGCCAGCCCAGTCAAAGATAACGGCTTGAATCGGTGATGAGTGAGACATGATGTCATTCCTTAAAAGTTAATTTCTTACGTTTGATACGTGAGCAATAGCTTGCTCGAAAATGTCGAGCGCTTTGGTTAGCTCGTCACGGGTAATAATCAGCGGAGGGCTAAGCTGAATGACGTTGCCTTGCGACACCTTAAAGCTCAGACCTTGATTTAAGCATTGATAGAGAACTTGCTCGGCTTCATCGTAGGCTCTGTGTTTTGTGATGTGGTTTTTTACTAGTTCCACACCCCACAGAAGACCAATGCCACGTACATCGCCAATAATTGGGTATTGCTGCTTCATTTGAAGTAGACGTGCTTTGACAAACTCGCTGTCATTACGTGTCTTCTCTAGGAGCTGTTCTTGCTCAATCGCTTCCATGGTGGCAAGTGCCGCCGCGCAGCCAAGGGCACTTTTCTCGTGCGTGTAGTGACCTAGAGAGATTTCCGCAGCCGTGTTGTATTTGTCTTTGGTTACCATTGCAGCGATTGGAACCAAACCGCCACCAAAGCCTTTGCCGATACAAAGAATGTCCGGTTCAATGTCGAATGCCTGATAGGTAAACCATTCACCACTGCGCCCCATGCCATTCGGAATATCGTCAATAATGAGTAGGACATTGTGTTTGTCGCAAATCTCACGGATGCGTTTCCAGTACGCTTTACTTGGTACTTGCACATCGGTATTGCGAACGCCTTCTGCGATAAACGCGCCGATACCGCCTTCTTTTTCAATCACGTATTCGAGATAGTCAGCGTAGTGAACATCACTCCCGTCTTGTGAAGGGAATGCACCGCGATAAGACACCGCTGGTGGGATACGCTCAACACCTGCCATGAGCGGGCCCATGCCTTCACGAAAACACGCTTCACCACCGACTGAAATCGCATCCAATGATGCCCCATGAAATGAGTCCCACAGTGACACGACTTTGTAGTTGCCTGTGATATAGCGAGCCAGTTTGAGCGCCATTCCAACTACAGATGTGCCGCCGGGCGCAAATAACACTCGGTTGAGATCGCCGCCGCAGACTTGGGTTAGCTTTTCAGCACATTTAACCGCTGTTTCGTTGGTAAAACGGCGCGGCGAAAAGGGCAGTGAATGCATCTGCTCCGTTACACGTTTGATGACATGCGGGTGCGCATAACCAAGCTGATGTACGTTGTTACCATGAAAGTCCATGTAGCGCTTTCCGCGTGTGTCTTGGATATAAATCCCTTCTGCCGCTTCTAGTGAATCTAGGCATGGCGTTGACATAGACTGATGCAAGAAAACATCGGCGTCGCGTTTAAGCAGTGCTTGTGTCGCTTCGTCTTGTATTTGTTGATTCCACTCTTCACGTGCTGGGGTATTGTTCACATCCCCCTCGCTACGTAGGTGCGTTGCTTGGTCTGCCATTACGCCAGCTCCCAGTACATTGCGTTTTTCACCGCGCTGATTAAGCGTTCAATGTCCGATGGGTACACATCACCAATATTGCCAATGCGGAAGCAATCAGCATTAGAGACTTTGCCGGGGTAGATAACAAAACCTTGCTCTTTTAAGCGGTTATAAAAGGCTTTGAACTGGTAATCACTGTGCTCAGGTGAGTAGAACGAGGTAATGATCGGAGAATGAAGATCGTCGTTTAGTAGCGTGCGGAAGCCCAATGAACGCATACCTTCGACTAGTGTTTTTTGGTTAGTCTGATAGCGATTGAAACGCGCTTCAATACCGCCCTCTTGCTCAAGTTCTAAAAGAGCTTGATAGAAAGCACGCACGGTATGGGTTGGGGAGGTGAAGCGCCACTTGCCGTGATTCACTTCCATGCAGTGCCATTGATCATAGAGATCGAGACTGAGTGAACGCCCTTGGCCTTGGCATTTTTCTAATTCTGATTGCTTGGCAACCACAAACCCAAAGCCAGGAACGCCCTGAATACATTTGTTGGCAGAGCTGATCATAAAGTCGATACCGAGCTCACCAATATCCATTGGGATGCCACCAAAACTCGACATCGCATCAAGGATCACAGTTTTGTCATGTTGCTTTGCTAGTTTGATGAGCGCTTCTATAGGGTTAAGCATGCCAGTTGTGGTCTCACAGTGAACAATCGCAACATGCGTAATGGCAATGTCTTGCTCTAGGATGCTGGCAATCTCATCTAGATTCGGTCTGCTAATTTCGCCCGGTGCAATGACATGGGTTTCGATATTTAGGTAGTCAGCAATCTGCGCAATACGTGCGCCATAGGCTCCATTGTCGACAACAAGCAATTTGCCCTTTGGAGTGATGGCGCTGCCAATTGTCGCCTCAACAGAAGCGGTTCCGCTTCCTTGCATTAGGACACTGGTGTAGCCCGCTTGTTTTGTGGCAAGTCGAGTCAGTTTAGTGCGAATGACCTCAACAATATCTTTGTTGTAGTCGTCATCCCATGTACACCAGTCTTTTAACATCGCTTCGCGCACGGTTTCAGATGTCGATAGCGGACCCGGAGTTAATAGCAAGTATTCGTTTTTCATCTTGATTCTCTATTTGGACTATACCAATAAGTTGTGGTTACTCTAGCAATCAAAAATGCGCGTCGTAAAGCGTCAAAACCAATATTCATAAAAGTTTAATACGCGGTTAAATGCGTCTGTTTCGATCGTCAAATCCAACTCTATTTAGTAAAACTGCCACTTTTTGTTCATTTAATCGTCATAAATCGAAATTAAGGTGGCTTACATAAATTGGTACAGACCAAATATAACTGGAGACGAAAATGAAAAACCGTTTGATGAAGGGAACACTGGCGACACTGGTTTCTCTACTTGCCACCAACGCACTAGCAGCAACAGAGGTCACTGTGTACACCGCTTTCGAAACGGACATTCTTGCGAAATACAAGAATGCATTTGAGAAAGAGAACCCAGATGTGAAAATCAAATGGGTGCGTGACTCAACGGGTATCATGACAGCGAAACTTTTGGCGGAGAAAAACAACCCGCGCGCTGAAGTGGTTTGGGGTTTGGCAGGCTCTTCCATGGCATTGCTCAAAGAAGAGGGTGTGCTTAAGCCATACTCGCCGAAGGGACTAGAAGACCTGAAGCCGAACTTGAACGATCCTCAGTCAAACCAAGCATGGTTTGGTAATGATGCTTTCTTTAACGCTATCTGTTTTAACGAAGCCGTGGCTAAGCAGCTTAACCTTCCAAAGCCACAATCTTGGGAAGATTTGACCAAGCCTGTTTATCAGGGTCACATTGCAATGCCAAACCCGGCGTCTTCAGGTACGGGTTACATGCAAGTATCTGCTTGGTTACAAAATATGGGTGAAGACCAAGCTTGGAACTACATGAAAAACCTCGATAAAAACATCGCACATTACACGCACTCAGGCTCTAAGCCATGTGTTCAAGCAGGAATGGGTGAAGTCGCTATCGGTATTTCTATGGCGGTACGTGGTGCTAAGCTAATTAACCAAGGCGCACCTCTCGCAGTGATCACGCCAAAAGGGATTGGCTGGGAGTCAGAAGCCGTTGGTTTGGTGAAAGAATCGGATGCCGCTAAGCGCGTTGTAGACTGGTCTGTGTCCAAGTCGGCAAATGAGTTGTATGTTGAATCTTACCCAGTGGTTGCCCATAAAGCGGTAACAGGCAATGTTAACAACTACCCTGAAGTTCAGGGGGCAATGGCCGAGATGGACTTTGGTAAGATGGGCACGGAACGTGCTGAAGTATTGAAAACCTGGTCTCAGAAGTTTGATGCTAAGTCTGAACCAAAATCCTAACAGTTTCGTTCGGCTGAATGGACTTGTTTGAAAAGCTTTGTGTGGGGCGATCTTAGGATCGCCCCTTTGTCGTTATACGTAAAGCCAGTCAACTACTTCAAAAAATCCTGCATTGCAACCTACCTGCTATAAAACTGTCATGCCAATGAAATAAACCAGATTTACATTTGGTATATACCATTGGAGAGACGATGATGACAGTATCCAACCCTTATCTAGATATCAAAAATGTGGTGAAGCAGTTCGGTCAGTTCACGGCATTAAAGCAAATTTCACTCGCCATCAATAAAGGTGAGTTTGTCTGTTTTCTTGGCCCATCGGGCTGCGGAAAAACCACCTTGTTGCGAGCTATTGCCGGATTGGATCTTCCAACCTCTGGTGAAATTCATCAAGCGGATCAAGAGACCACTTTTCTGCCACCTGAAAAGCGCGACTTCGGTATTGTGTTTCAATCTTACGCGTTATTTCCAAATCTAACGGTGCAGGAAAACATCGCGGTTGGCCTTAAAAATCAAGGCATGACCAACAAAGAAGCGCTTGAAAAAGTCGAGCATTGGCTAGAGATGATTGGCTTGCCAACCTCTGGCAACAAGTACCCAAATCAACTCTCAGGCGGGCAGCAGCAGCGTGTTGCATTGGCGCGCGCACTGGCGTTGTCTCCAGGTCTGTTATTGCTGGATGAACCACTGTCTGCACTTGATGCGAAAGTGCGTACTCACCTTCGTGAAGAAATTTGTCAGATGCAGCGCAGGCTTGGCATTACCACGATTATGGTGACTCACGATCAAGAAGAAGCATTGTCTATGGCGGATCGCATCGTGGTAATGAACCACGGCGTCATTGAACAAGTAGGCACGCCGCAAGAGGTGTATGAAAAGCCTGCGACTCGCTTTGTAGCAGATTTTGTTGGCAGCATGAACTTTATTGAAGCGTCGGTTGCATCGACTACCAGTTTGCGTATTGCGGAAAGCATGTTGCCGTTGCCAACATTGGAGAACATGACGCTTGAGCAAGGCGAAATTTTCGACCTCGCAGTGCGACCAGAGAGCCTCCGTTTTGTTGAGCGAGCCTCTAATGCCATTCCAGTAAAAGTTTTGGCGAAAGAGTTTCAAGGGGCATTTTATCGCGTCGAAGTTCAGATGCAGCATTCTCCAACCTCAGCGCCTATCTATATCGATGTGCCTATTAAACACGTGAACGAACTTGATTTACGCCGCAACGACATTCGTTATATCGAATTTGCCGAAGATGGCCTGCTTGGTTACGCCTGCAGCAAATCATCATTGGGCGCTGCAGCGTAGAGGCCGATGATGCAGATAACTTCAACATTAAATGCGAGTGAGACTATGAGACAGCGAGCGGCAACATTCACCGCACAACATGTGACGGCGAAACTGAGTAAAGACAATATGGTGCTTTTCAGTCTGCTAACGGTGCTGTTTGTTGGAATGGCGTTGTTCATTCTTATGCCGCTGTGGGCTATGGTGAAAAAGAGTGTGCAAAACAGCGATGGTGAGTTCGTCGGACTTGCTAATTTTGCCAACTACTTTACCACCGATAGCTTGTGGTTTTCACTCAGTAACACGATGACCTTAGGTCTTATCGTAACGGTAGTGGTGGGTGTGCTGGCATTTGGCTATGCGTTTGCTTTAACTCGCTCTTGCATGCCATTTAAAGGCCTATTTCATTTAATGGGCACTGCGCCTATCCTTGCGCCTTCTTTGCTACCTGCTATCAGTTTGATCTTTTTGTTTGGGAATCAGGGCATCGCGAAGGAGTTGCTTCAAGGACACTCAGTGTATGGTTTGATCGGTGTTTCCCTTGGTTTGATCTTCTGGACATTTCCCCATGCGTTGATGATTTTAACCACCTCATTGCGTACCTCGGATGCCCGTTTGTACGAAGCGGCGAGGGCACTTAAAACATCACCAATTAAAACCTTCTTCATGATCACCTTACCTGCCGCGAAATACGGTGTGATCAGCACGCTCATCGTGGTGTTTACTCTGGTGGTGTGCGACTTTGGTGTGCCGAAAGTGATTGGCGGCAGTTACAGTGTCTTGGCGACGGATATTTTTAAGCAGGTCGTCGGTCAGCAAAACTTTTCTATGGGTGCGGTAACCAGTATTTTACTGCTGTTGCCTGCGGTGCTTGCGTTTGCTGTAGACCGCTGGGTTCAGAAAAAGCAGAAGAGTATGCTCGATACGCGCTCAGTGCCTTATCAGCCATCACCGAACAAGCTTCGTGACTCACTATGCTTTATTTACTGTTTGTTGGTGTCGCTTGCTGTACTGGCGGTATTGGGGATGGCGGTGTATGGCTCGCTAGTGACTTTCTGGCCGTGGAACAAAGCTCTAACTCTAAACAACTATAATTTTGCTGAAATGAGTACGTATGGCTGGAGCCCTTACTTTAACTCGTTGAAGCTGGCGACATGGACTGCGATTATTGGTTCTGTGGTGATTTTTGTCGGCGCTTACTGCATTGAAAAAGGCCGCGCGTTCGCGCCAATTCGCCAAGCGATGCAGATGATGAGTGTGATCCCAATGGCAGTGCCAGGATTGGTTCTAGGCTTGGGTTACATTTTCTACTTTAATGATGCCAATAATCCACTCGGTGTGCTTTATGGCACCATGGCGTTTTTGGTGATTAATACCGTGGTGCACTATTACACAGTGGGACATATGACGGCGCTAACCGCTCTTAAGCAGCTACCGACTGAGATTGAGGCTACCGCCGCATCGGTCAAATTGCCTCAATATAAGCTGTTTTTCAAAGTGTCACTGCCGTGTTGTTTGCCTGCGGTGTTGGACATTGCCATATATCTATTTATCAACGCTTTAACAACGACCTCGGCAGTAGTATTCTTGTATTCAACGAATACGATTCCAGCATCAGTGGCAGTGCTGAACATGGATGATGCTGGCCAAACAGGCAGTGCAGCAGCGATGGCGGTGATGATTATGCTTTCTGCGGCTATCGCGAAACTGCTCCACATGTTTGTTGGAAAGGTGTTTGAAGCAAAGACTCAAGCTTGGCGTAAACGCTAATATTGAAATGTAGGATCGTGACTAATGACGATTGATATAAGGATGCCTAGTGCAATACGTAAAAATTAAAGACGCTATCGTTGAGCAAATTGAGTCTGGAATGCTGTCGCCAAGGCAAAAGCTACCGGCGGAGCGAAAGCTTGCGGAGTCATTTGACACCACCCGGGTCACCTTGCGAGAAGCACTCTCATTGCTTGAAGCTGAAGGGCGGATTTATCGCGAGGATCGCCGTGGCTGGTTTATCTCGCCAGAGCCACTGCGCTACGACCCTACGCAAACGCTTAACTTTACCAATATGGCGATTGCTCAGAATAGGCAGCCTCGTACCGACCTTTTGTCGGCAAAAGGGATCTTAACGACCAAACAAGCGGCGCAACTGCTTGAACTTCAAGCTTTTTCTGATATCTACCGAGTTGATAGAGTGCGTTATCTTGAAGAGCGCCCTGTTGTTTTTGTCACCAACTTCATTAGACCTGAGAAGTTTGCGGGCTTGCTCGACCTTGATTTGGCCGGTGCGTCACTGACCGATATCTACCGTGAAAAATACGGCGTAGTTTATGCCAAGGTGAAGTATCGCGTGACGACGACGTCACTGCTAGGCGACGTGGCTCAAGCATTAAGAGCAACATCGGGCACCCCAGCAATGATGGTAGAGCGCATCAATTACAATCAGCACGGTGAACTGATTGATTGTGATATCGAGTATTGGCGCCATGATGCTATCAGCATAGAGTCTATCGCCCAGCTCGAACGTTAGATCTTCTCGCTACTTTCTACTAAAACTACACCTTTACAACAAGCAGCATAAGTGAATGCTGCTTGGCTGTTCTACATGGATTTTGTTTTGACTCTTTACGCTGCACTTCTGGTGATTTTCTCCGCACTGCTTCACGCTGGTTGGAATATTCTTGGTAAATCCAATAGCGGATCTGGCTACTCCTTCACTTTAGGCGCTGCACTTTCTCAATGCTTACTGCTTGCTCCGTTTATGGTGTGGTGTTTTGTCCAAATAGGGTTCTCCAATGTTTCTGCTTATTTTTGGGGATTGCTTGGTTTGAGCGCTATTGGGCAGGTGATTTATTTGGTGGGGCTGCTCAACGCCTACAAGCATGGTGACATTGGTGTTATCTATCCAATTGCGCGTGCGCTGCCTGTATTGATGGTTGGCGTTGGTGCTTGGTTCATTGGTCAGTCGCTCGGGGTCAGTGCTTGGGTAGGGTTCGCGATACTCACTCTGGGGTGTTTACTGGTGCCTATTAAAACCTTTAGACAACTGACGGTAAGTGCTTATGCCAACCTTGGCGTGTTATGGGCGTTTGTGGCGGCCATTGGCACCACCATCTACTCGATTGTCGATAAAGAGGGGATTAATTGGCTGATGATCGAGACCTCTGAACTGACTCCTCATCACATCGCTATCCTTTACCTAGGATTACAAACGGCTGGAATCTCTGTGTTACTTGTACTGTGGTTACTCGTCACCAGACAGTTTGAACAGCTATCGTTAACATGGAAATACAAGCGTCAGTCATCTATCGCTGGTGTTATGATGGGGCTGACTTATGGCATAGTCTTGTTTGCAATGACGATGGTAGAAAACGTCAGTTATGTGGTCGCGCTTCGCCAGGTCAGTATCATCTTTGGTGTGTTCATGGGGATGTGGTTTCTTAAAGAACCATGGCTCAATACGCGTATTTTGGGCGTTGTTTTAGTGAGTGCTGGTCTTGTTATTGCGCTTGCGATCTAATAACACGGCGAGAATGACATTGATCCAATCCATGTAACCAGGATGAGAACTAGTGTACACTCTGGCAGTAACTCTATGATTAAAATGGAATTGAGTAATACATGCGATTGGAACACGTTATTGAGATCATTGAACACACCGACTCAGACCTTTTTGCAGACGCGATTGAGCAGTTCAACGCACAGGGCATAGTAACCGATGGCCAGCTGCCCTTTTTGGATGTTGTGTATCAATCGGCGCCTGAAGCACTTTGTCAAAGGCTAGCGTCGGCTGGTTTCAAAGGACGACCTCAAGTGACAAGTGGCATCTTGTTCAATGGTTTTGTCATCTATAACGCGGAAATGTTCGATGAAGAACGCGCATTGCATTTCGCCGCTGAAGAAATCAAATAGCATTTCGACCTCATAAAAAAAGCCCTTGTATCTGCATACAAGGGCTTTCTATTTCAAACGTATCTTATTGAGATTAGTACTTTTTCAGAATCTCAATAATTTCAGCTTTGCTTTCCGCCGCGATGATAGCGTCAACGTCATCTTCGTTTTGGAACAGCTCAGCTAGCGCCATAATGGTTTGGATGTGGCTGTCTGAATCCATCGCCGCCAGAGTGATTGAGAAGTATACGTCACCGTTATCTTCTGACTCTAAATCCACACCGTTTTTGAACACAGTAACTTGAAGCGCTGCTTCGTTCACACCGTCTTCTGGGCGAGCGTGAGGCATTGCAATCTTAGGAGCCAGTACATAGTAAGCACCGATTTCTTTGTGCTTCTCTTTAATAGCTTCAAGGTAGCTTGCTTCAACTTTGCCTTGCTCTAGTAACTTTGAACAAGTGATGTCCAGTGCTGCGTCAACTGACAGATTTTCTTCGTTGCAGATAACGATGCCGTTATCACCAATTAGATTAAAAATACTCATTGAACAATCCAACCTAGAATTAGACCAACAACACCGAAGTCAAAGTCAGCAAACGTTGTTGCTTCTAGACCAAGACCACCTAGAACTGGTAGTAGTAGCATTGGTAGGAACGAGATACATAGACCTTGAGTGAATGCACCAAGAATCGCCCCGCGTAGACCACCCATCGCGTTACCATAAACACCTGCAGCGCCACCTACGAAGAAGTGAGGAACAACACCCGCTACGATAATCGTCCAGTCAAATGCACCTTGGATACCCATAGCGATAAGGCCGGCAGCGAACGATGATAGGAAACCAATCAATACTGCGTTAGGCGCAACAGGGAATACCATTGGACAGTCTAGTGCTGGTTTTGCACCTGGTACTAGCTTGTCAGAGATACCTTTAAATGCTGGAACGATTTCCGCAATCAACATTTTCACACCCTGAAGAACGATGTACACACCACCAGCAAACGTTAGTGATTGCATAAAGGTGAACACGACCCAGTTTTGACCGCCAGACACGCTTTCTACAAACTCGCCACCTGCAAAGATAGAAGCGAACATGAAGAAGATAGCCATAGTCGTTGCAACCGCAACAGGCGTATCACGCAAGAACATGAGGCTCTTTGGTACGTTGATATCTTCTGTTGATTTAGATGCGTCACCGAACTTGCTGCCAACGAAACCCGCAATAAGGTATGAGAACGTTGAGAAGTGACCCATCGCAAGCTGGTCTGTACCCATGACTTTTACAGTATATTTCTGTGCTAGAGCAGGCATGATAACCATTAGCGAACCAACGATAATAGAACCCATTGCCACTAACATCGCACCTTGAATTTCCGCTGTAGACAGGATTACCGCAACCAGCATAGACATAAACATGGTGTGGTGACCTGTTAGGAAAATATACTTTAGCGGAGTGAAACGTGCTAAAAGAATATTCACAAGGAATGAGAAGAACATAATAAGTGCCATTTCATAACCGAACGCTTCTTGTGCTAGAGCAACAATAGCTTCGTTATTCGGAATAACACCACTTACGCCAAAGGCTTCAGTAAATACAGTAGAGAAATTATTTAGAGCGCCAACAAGTGCGCCAGCACCGAAACCTAAAATTAGGAAACCCATTACGGTTTTAATAGTGCCTTTAAGGATGGTTGAAACATCAGCTTTTTGTGCGACCAAGCCCACAAAAGCAATTAAACCAACCATGATAGCGGGCTCTTTTAACAAGCCCAGCATAAACTCGAAGAAATTTTGCATTACAACGGTTCCTTACATGAATTTTTTCAATTGTTCTTCGATAGAAGCTTTATCAAAAATATTCGCAAGGCTAACAATGTTTTCTTTACCAGCGTCAGCTAATTGGTTCGCAATATCTGTTGCTGCAACCCAAATATCAGCATTACTTGACGCTGCAGATGATAGATCTTCATGATCAACTTCTGCATCCAGACCAATTTTTCCTACTACTTCTTTAACTGCCATTTCCATCATCAGTGAAGTACCAAGACCATTTCCGCATACAACCATAATCTTTTTCATATCATCATTCTCTTTTGAGTTTATAGGAGAGGAAGGCTTTTCCTCGCTATTGGATGGTACAAATCATATCCAAATTGACCAAAACAACAATAGACCTGCGTCACAAAACCAAATTGACCTTGTGATGCAGATCGCATTAATTTGAGTTGAAGTCCGAAATAAGGAGTCCTTAACTCTTAAGTGTTATGGCTCACTGACTAGTATAGGAAAGGCTGGGGTTATTTGTGGTGTAAATGAGTGGCTATAACTTATTTAAGGCGTTATGAAAATAATGGCAGTGCAGTAAGTTATTATTTACCATAGTCGGTAAGCATTTTCTTAAGCAGTTTATTCACATCTTTAGTTTTCTTATTTCTTTTGGTGAGAGCACTCAAGGAAGTTGGAAGTTGCGGCTGTTCTTTTTCCATATCGACTTCATGACTGCGCTCACGTAGTTTTTGCACCGCAGGACGAAGCATGCGAATTTCTTCGCCTTCTTCTGTCTCTAGTAGAATAACATTCTCAGACTCAACTTGAGTGATGGTAAGTAATCCATGCTTTGGGGATAATACCGTTTCTCCAACCATCGACGATTGAATGGGAGCTGCTCGATCAGTAATTTGACCAGCACGCAGTTTGGAAGCAGTGATAGAGCGAATATTACCTGTGTTCTCAAATGCGACAATCACGGTATGCGTGTTGTAATAGTCAATGACTGTTACAAATCCGTGTGACTTTGTCTCAAATCTCGCACCTTTTTGCATATCTATCGGTGCTTCCATTTTTTTGAACTGCATGTAAAACCCAGTGCTCGTGTATCGTCAAATATTAATGAAATTATACACCTTTAAATAAACTTATAGAAGAAGTGGAATTAGGTTAGTTGACTATTTTGCCTGTTTCGAAATACGGAAGGCGAAAGTTGAGTTACTTTCTTAAAGGCACGATTGAAGTTGCTAACATCCTGATATCCTAACTCAAACGCGACTTTTTCTACGGTCATTTGTGATAGACAAAGCAGATTGCGTGCTCGCTCAATTTTAAGTTGTACGATGTAGTGTTTCGGTGATGTTCCTAGTATGGAAATGAACTTTCTATGGAGTGAACGTTCGCTAACGCCGCAGTGTTGAGCCACGGATTTAACGGATGCGTTGACGTGTGCCTCACAATACCGCTGAGCTCTATGAACGAGCGCATCCTTATGGTTTGTGTTGGGTATGAATCTCTCATAGAAGCTTTGTAGCCTCCCAGTCATATCTAATAGCGCAAAGTCAGCGACCTGCTTCGCAAGCTCTAACCCTTCAAACCTTGCGATAAGGTGCAACACCATATCTTGATAGGCGAATAGGCCCGCAGCTGTCGTGAAAGAGCCATCTATCACCAAAATATCGCGTCGTTCCACTTGACGGATATCTGGGTAGTTTCGCTTTAGGCGTTCACATAGGTTCCAGTGGGTCGTCGCAGTTTTACCGCTCAACAAACCTGCCTCAGCAAGCCAAAACACACCTGCACAGGAGGCGGCAATCTCGACCGACTGCTGATTCATGTTTTTTAGGTAGTCGAGAGTGACTTGGCATTTGAAATCGGGTAGTGGATGAGCGCTTGATGGAGGCACGACCAAAACTTTTGGCAGTGTATGAGGTATTTCTTTATGAACAGAATACTCATGATGTATCTCGAAAAGGTCTTTCGATGCGAGTCGATTGGCTATACGAAACAGATCCTCCATTCCGTAGGCCGCTGATTTCATCACGCCTTCATAATGAAGAATGGCTATGTGCCACATGTTGATTCTCCTATTTCGTCTGAAAATGACTTAAAAAAGTCAGTTTTAGCCATTATTGCATAGCTGAGAGTGCATTAGTCTTGTTACGACTTATTTATTTGAGAGGAAACACATAGTGAGCCAATACAAATCAGCATTGATACTTATCGATATCCAAAATGATTACTTTAACGATGGAAAACTACCCTTACATCAGCCAGAAGCAGCCGCTTCAAAGGCGGCGAGTATCTTGAGTTGGTTTCGTAGCCGAGGAGAAACGGTTATCCATGTTCAGCATGAAAACACTGATACAAGTAAGCCCTTTCTGCTTGCTGGGAGCATCGGACAGAAAATTCATGATAGTGTTGCACCGAAAGATGGAGAAGTTGTTATTACTAAAGGCTACCCAAATGCTTTTTGGGAGACGGAGCTTGAAACGACCTTGAAACAATGTGGCGTTACGTCAATAGTTATTGTTGGGATGATGACTCATATGTGTGTGAGCACCACGGTGCGAGCAGCAATGGAAAGAGGCTTTACTGTTAAGGTTCTTGCTGATGCATGTGCTACGCGTTCACTTGGTTTGTTTGGGAAGGAAATATCTGCCGAATTGGTTCATACAACAGCACTTGCTGAACTCCAAATGCTTGCTGATGTTGTTAACTGCGAGTCTTACCGACTAGACGCGTAGAACAAAGCACTGACGTTAGCCAGATTCCACAGATGTGTATTTGTCACCTGCTCGGAAGTGCGTAATGGTAGGTGAACACTGTCCTTGAGTTTCTGCGGTGAATGTTGGTGTCTACGCTTCAACGCCATGAAAGTTATAGCTAAGTAGTTGAAATTTTCTCGGATAATGAATTAACGACCAGCTGCTTAAACCAGCGATGAGCAGGGCTACTCTCTGTTTTTCTGTGTTCGATCAGATACAAGCTCACGTAGTACTCGTCGTGGTTAAAAGCTTTTATGATTTGTAAATCCTGATGGTTGAACAAGTCATCCGCTAATGCATGGCTTGAGATCATTAATCGATCTGTACCGATAAGTGAGTCCAAGAGCGTCGAGAGTTGCCCAGACTTTAGAGCGACGGTTCTACTTAAGCCCTGTTTTGCGAGCTTAATATCGATCGGGTTTAGGTAATTGTGGTTGGAGCGGACATCCAGTGAAAGATCGACAAACTGGTAATTGAGGCAGCTCTCGATGCTTATCTCCGTTTGTTGTGCTAGCGGATGCTCTCTAGAGCCATAGATTACCGGGTAGGTACTGCCGATTTTTTGAAACTGGTACTCATCACTTTGTGGTGGCTTTTCAACGTGGATAGAGAAGTCAACTTGCCCATCTTTTAGCAGTTGTATAGGTTCACGAGATGAAGGGTACTCTTCGAGAGTAATCCTAGGAGCGACATCTTGAAGCGCTTTAGCTAGAGGAGCGGTTAGCAAACGACTCATGAGTGGTGGAACAGATATCCGAAATGCGCGTTCGCATTCAAAAGGGGTAAAATCTAGTCCGTTTAGTAAAGTGTCTATAGAGAGCAGAATATGATCTAGCGATGTTTCGAGTTCGAGCGTTTTGGTGGTGGGTTGCAATCCATTGGACTCTCGGTAGAAAAGCGGATCATCAAATAGATCTCGCAGTCTTGCAAGGGTTCGGCTCATTGCTGGCTGAGATAAATAGAGTTTTTCCGCTGCACGAGACACGTTACGTTCTTTAATTAGCACACTTAGCGATACCAGCAGATTGAGGTCGATTCGAGACAGTTCTTGTTCGATAGTCTTCATCCGTTCACTCCATACAGACACCTATTCCCTCAAAGCATATCACCTTATTAGTAAAGTGCGTGGTATTAATAATTTATCCCGAGTTTGCATGAGGTCAGAATTTCGGTGATCGAAACCCATCGAATATGAGTAACTTAAATCAGTCAACAGACATAACTAAGGTATCGATATCCATGCATGTTACTCATCAAGACTTACTTAACCTAGAAGACCGCTATCGTGCCAATTTCGTCAATAGCTTATCGGGCTTTAAAAGTGCCAATCTTGTAGGCACTGCCGATGATGAGGGAAATACCAATCTAGCTATCGTGAGTTCGGTCTTTCATCTGGGAGCCAATCCACCATTGATAGGGATGATCTCCAGACCGCACTCGGTTGCCAGAGACACACTTGAGAACATTCAGTCGGTGGGTGAGTACACTATTAATCATGTTAATAGCGATATTTGGAAACGGGCACATCAAACGTCGGCGCGATATCCAAGAGAGGTATCTGAATTTGATGCCGTGGGACTAACGCCACAATGGCAAGAGGGCGTCCGTGCACCTTTCGTGGCGGAGAGTCGACTTAAATACTCGCTTGCGCTCATAAGCAGTCAAACCATCGATTTGAACGGCGTGGTACTGCTGATTGGTGAGATAACGCATTTGCATGTGGAGCGAGAAGCGATAGCTGAGGGTGGTTACATTGATATTGAATCGCTAGGCAGTATCGCGGTATCAGGTTTGGATAACTATCATGTGACCGATAGCTTAGGGAGGCTCACTTATGCTAAGCCTCATACCAAACCAGAGATCTTTGGTTAGCCGACAAAGACCTCAACACCCTTCGACTTAAGGTGTTCAAGCATATCTTTTGGTGCTGCTTTGTCAGTGATAAGTACTGAGATCTCTTTTGTGCTGCCGATGGATGACGGAAAAATCTGTCCAAACTTACTTGAATCGGTCAGTACCACATTGCGACGCTTCTTGCCTAGGATGGTACTAGCGATGTCAGCTCGCATCATGTCTCGACTGGTAAAGCCGGTATCAATATCAAAGCCATCGATACCCAAGAAGGCCGTGCTGAAGTGAATGTTTTCAATACATAGTTTGGTTAATGGGCCGACCAAGCTCTCGCCTTGATGCTGATACACACCGCCCAGCAAAATGATGTTGGCAGAGGTGTGGCGAATAAGATGAGCAATATAAGCAGACGGGGTGATGATGGTAACGTCACCGCGCTCTGCTAGCGTTCGAGCTAACAAGGCATTGGCGCTGCCACCTTCAATCAGAACGGTTTCATTTGGTGCAACTAGGTCGGCGGCTTTGTTTGCCAGTTGCTGTTTGATGTCGAAGTGTACTTCTAGACGAGACTCAATGTCGTCACTTTGCAGCGAAACTGCTGCGCCATGGACGCGCTTAAGATAGCCGTTTTGTTCCAAGAAGTTGAGATCTTGACGGATAGTCACTCCGGATACTCCCGTTAGTTCCGAAAGCTCGCTGACTTGTACACGAGTTCTGTCGTTAACTAGGTTGAGGATTTCAGATTGTCTGGAGTTCATAGTCTGTCCTTGGGGTGTTTGGCTGCAACTGTTGAAACGTTTGATTTGGTGATGATGCAAGTTTATGGGTGGTGTTTACTTCAGCAAGATTCCTGCCTGCGCAGGAATGACGAACGTAATGAGTCATCATGGCCAAAATGGCGTCATCCCTGCGCAGGCAGGGATCTACTCAAAGCGATCACCAAAATAAAAGAGAACCATTATAGCTCTCTTTCATTTAAGTTTCATTCGAAAGCTTAGTTCTTCACAAAAGGCCGCGAAGCGAAGTTTCTAGCCTAAATCAAAGCTCGTGCTCAGTACGCGCGATAATGTCGTCTTGTGCATCCGGTGACAGCGCAGTAAAGAACGCAGAGTAACCGGCTACACGCACGACCAAATCACGATATTGCTCAGGGTTACGTTTCGCGGCGAGCAGTGTCTCTCTCGATACGATGTTGTACTGAACGTGCCATCCTTTGTGGTGATTGAAGAAGGTACGAATCAACATAGAAAGCTTGAGCTTGTCACTTTCTGATGCAACGGCTGCTGGTGATAGTTTCTGGTTGAGTAGTACGCCACCCAAAATCTTATCGGCTTGGATTTTGCCAACAGAGTTGTACACCGCTGTTGGACCTAAACGATCCGAACCTGATGAAGGGCTCGCGCCTTCAGCAAGTGGGGTAGTCGCTTTTCGGCCATCTGGTGTCGCCATGGTAGACGCACCAAATGGTACGTTCGCAGAAATACTCGATGTACCTGCATAGTAACCACCACCAATTGGACCACGACCGTGACGGGTATTGAAGAAGTTATTCAGTTCATCGATATACACTCGGTATGCTTCAGCAAGCAATAGATCGACAGAATCATCATCGTTTCCGTATTTCGGCGCAAAGTTTAAAATGCGTTGGCGAAGCTGCTCTTGCTCAGAGCCTTCAAAGTTTTCCGCTAGTGCCTTAGCAAGCTCAGGTTGGCTGATTTTCTGCTCATCAAACACAAGATGTTTGATGGCGGTCAAACTGTTGCCAAGGTTAGCGATACCCACTTGTAGGCCAGACACCCAGTCGTATTTTGCACCGCCTTCTTTAACGGTTTTGCCGCTAGGTAAGCAATTGTCCACGAGTGATGAGCAGAAGATATCTTGAGCTTGCTGCTCCAGAACCGTATCGACGACAGTATCAATCTCAATCGACTTTCTTGCGTAGTAGCGAACTTGGTCTGCCCACGAACTCATGACTTCATCCATATTGGCAAAGTTACCCTTCGCCAACGATTTGTCATGAGGCAAGAAGCACTCGCCAGTGGTTGCGTCTTTGCCTTCGTTGAGAGCAGCCAGCAAGATACGAGCGAAGTTAATAAAGCTCATACCCGTGCAGCGATATCCCCATTTACCCGGTACAGCGGTTTCGATACAGCCGATTGACGCATAGTTGTATGCATCTTCGCGTTCGACACCTAGTTTGATGAACTCAGGAATGACAATCTCATCATTGTTGAACGCTGGCATACCAAAGCCACACTTGATGACTTCGATACAGCCCATTAAGAACTCTTGATCTAGCCCTTCATGATAGCGAACACTTAAGTTTGGTTGAGTAGAGCGAAGCTGGCCACATGACTCAAGGATTGCCCAAGATAAAGGGTTCACGGCATCCATTGGCTCACCGCTCTCATTGAGCTTCTGACCACCGATACACACGTTTTGGTACAGAGGAGAGCCTGCAGACGCTTTAGAGTGTGCCCCGGAGCGGATCTTGTTCACTTCAAGCAGTTTTAGCCAGCAGCTTTGCAGCAACTCTAGAGCGAAACCATGCTCCAATTCACCACTGTTGATATCTGTAACGTAGTAGTCGTTTAGATACTGATCCATGCGGCCAAATGACACCGAGTGTCCATTCGACTCAATTTGCAGCATGAGCTGAACAAAATAGCTTAGCTGAAGTGCTTGCCAGAAGTTTGCTGGTGCATGATAGGCAATGTGTTCACAGTTGACTGCGATAGTAACCAGTTCTTGTTTGCGAGCGGCGTCTGCTTCGGTTTTTGCCATGTTGGAAGCAAGCACAGCAAAGCGTAAAATGTGCTGCTGAATAGCACGAAGTACGATGTCTACCGATTTGTAGAACTGCTCTTTTTTCAAACCTTCATAGCTAGAGATATCATTGCTTCGGCGATATTCGTCGACTTCTGTGATCAAGCCATCTAAACCTAGAGCCAAGATCTTCTCGTTGTCGACGGCAAGGTGCGCGTCACCAGACGTCATGTTGCCTTCTGCTTTAATGATAGTGCTCGCAAGAATGGCTTCTTGTTCATCGGTGAACATGCCATAACAACGATCTTGCACCGTTTTACCGCGCCAGTATGGCGTCAGTGAGTGAATGAATTCTTTGTCTTCTTCGGTGACATGAAAACCAGCGCCGGGGCGATCGGCAAGACCGTCAATCTCAGCTTCAATCCAGCGCACTGTATACTCCGGGAAAATTGGTGCAGCGCGCAGTCTGCTCGCTTGGTTACCAATGATCAGCTCGCTGTTGTCGATCCAAATAGTGCGCGTTCTTAAATGTTCTTCTAGCGCGAGGGCACGTTGCACGATTACTGGCTTATCTTCATTCTCAAGATAGACCTTAGTATACGCCTCAGCGCGTTCGGTACAGATTGGCGGAGTTACGATGTTCACCAATGCTCTCTTATGGTCTTGAATACGCCGTGGTAAGTAGTTGATTTCCATAGTTATTAACCTCGTACGATTACGTTAATATGTGAATACTGCTTTGCGTGCTGTTGCGCGTATTCAAGCAGTTCAGGATTGTTTAGTGGTTTGTCTGTACATAAGTAAGGTATATCGAGCAGACGATATTTGTTGATGCCCAAGGTGTGGTAGGGCAGTAAGTGAATCTCTTGGCAGCTTTCAAGTGACGCTGCAAAATCAATAATGTCGGCCAGTTCGGCCTCGGTATCGTTGAAGCCCGGTACTACTGGCACTCGGATCACAATACGTTTGGCAATAGGAGCTAGCTTTTGAAAGTTCGCCTTAATGCGCTTCAAGGAGCCTTGTGCCCATTGCTGGAATTTTTCTTCGTCGGTGTGTTTGAGGTCAGCAAGCCAACAATCAATAAAAGGCACCGCTTGTTCAACGTTTTTCCATGGAACGTGCATACAGGTTTCAATAGCTGTATTGACGTCTTGCTGTTTAAGCTCGCTGGCGATTGAAGTAACGAGAGCTGATTGCATCAGTGGCTCACCACCAGAGAAAGTGACCCCGCCACCACTTTGATCATAGAAAGGCTTATCCTTCATTAGCGTGTTGATGAGCATCTCTTCTTTCGCTTCCTCGCCACACACGCTAAGCGCTTGAGTTGGGCATACATTCCGAAGGGCGATGATCTGTGATTGATCAAGCGTTTGACGATTAATCGTAATGTCGCCACTGTTTAGTGACCTTTCAATTGAAGGACAAGCATCGCTACATGCATTGCATTCGGTCAAACAGCTACGCTCATCAAACAACAACGAGTGCTTAGGGCTACGACTTTCAGGGTTCTGACACCATGGACAAGCTAAGTTACAACCTTTTAGAAATAGGATGCTGCGGATACCGTCGCCATCGTGAGTAGAAAATCGTTGTATGTTGAAGTACATGGTTACCTCTAACTTCTCGCATTTCATTTAAAGTAAATAATTACTTTCGTTTAGTGAAACTTAAATCTTTCATTTGAAGTTTGTTTTGATCGCAATCAAGATCTTAAACATTCGGCAGATCTATATTGTTCACAACATGAGATGGCTCAAATAAAGATCTGAGAGATGACTATGATTGAACTGTATTTAGATACCGCAGATGTAAACGAAACCGCGCGCTTTAACCAATGCTTCCCGCTAAAGGGCATCACCACCAACCCTACGATTGTTGCGAAATCGGGTGAAGGCTTAACTGACACACTAAAGTCAATGTCAGAAGTATTAGGAAAAGAGGCGCGTTTCCATGCTCAGGTGGTGAGCAAAGATGTTGCCTCAATGGTGGCAGAAGCCAAAATGCTTAACGAACTTCCTTACGATATGGTGGTGAAGGTGCCGGCGACAGAAAACGGTCTCGCTGCGATTAAGCTTATGAAAAAAGGAGGTATTAAGGTGCTGGCTACCGCTATCTACACGGCTCAGCAAGGCTTTATGGCTGCGCTTTGTGGTGCAGACTATCTCGCGCCGTACGTTAACCGCATTGATGCCATGAATGGCGATGGTGTTGCAGTGGTGCGCGATATTCAAATGCTAATTGAAAAGAATGGATTGTCGTCAAAGATCTTAGCGGCCAGCTTTAAGAATGTTCAGCAGGCGATGGATGTGATGAAGCTTGGTATCGGCGCGATTACGTTGCCGGTGGATGTGGCAGCGCAGATGTTCTCACATCCAGCGATTGAACCTGCGGTTGAGCAGTTTGATAAGGATTGGAGTGGGGCGTTTGGGGGTAAGCTTTCATTTGAAAGTTAGGGTTTGTGATTTGGTTTTCTGCACCGACTAGCTAACGTTCGTTAATTAGTAGAAAATAGGCGATGTGACGTTAGGAACGAGCAGTGTGTTCTCCCCCTTAATAAGGGGGAGCTAGAGGGGGTGTTCTTAGGCTCTTTTCATATTATTTTGTAGTGGTCAACAAATTCCGGACACTAACTTAAGCCGATTTTCGGCAGTAACTGGCGACAGCCCATCATTTGCTTGATGAGGCCGTTGCCTATTGTAGTAATCCATCAAGTAATAGCTGATATCCTTCTTTGCCTGAGTTTGGGTCAGGTACCCAGTAGCTGGTATCCATTCGGTTTTTAAGCTTCTAAATAGCCTCTCCATAGGAGCATTATCCCAGCAGTTACCTCGACGGCTCATGCTCTGAGTTATGCGATATCGCCAAAGCCTTTGACGGTATTTAAGGCTACTGTATTGGCTTCCTTGGTCTGAGTGGAACATCACGTTGCTAGGCCGTCCTCGTTGTTCCCAAGCCATATCCAAAGCTTTGCAAGTCAACTCTGCGTTGGGTTTGTCTGATAGCGCCCAACCCACTACTCTGCGACTAAATAAGTCGAGTACAACAGCCAGATAACTCCACTTT
>NZ_JAKJST010000045.1:0-37606 GCF_050337275.1 Vibrio wakamikoensis
ATCTTGGCCAGAAAGTACAGCACAAATTGTTAACAGAATGATATCAGTTAACTTGTGCTCGACTTTGCCTTGTTGTCGGTAATCAGGAATGACATCGAAATGCATAAATGGGTGCTGGTTACTCATCGTTGGACCTCCAAGTTGTCTATGGAGGTATTAGAAAACACTGAAAATGATCTACAAATCGATCATCGGACAATTGATTGTTATGTGATAACGCTAACTAGTGAAGTTCAAAAGTTGAGAACTCAATACACCACAAACCCTTTAAACATAGGCATGTTGATGATTTTTCCCTGCTTGGGGATCGCTGTAATTTCATTACTCTTACTATCAACCTTCTGTTGACCAATGCTCATTCCATTCGCTGTCGCAAAAGCGTTCACCATGTGAATCGTTCCTTTGCCCTTCGAGCGATCATAAGAGCCACGTAATGTTTTACCGTCGATGGCAATGACTTCACCATCCGTCAGTGTATGACAGTCCTTCATCCAAGCAATGAAGCTTCTTTGCAACGCTGCAGGATTAATCATACCCATCACTCGAGATAGTGTATCCGCCGAAGGAATGCCAGCTTCAAAATGACCATATCGTTTGAGGAAATCTAAGCGAGCATTACCAAAATCAATAATGCCATCCCAGCCATCGTGACCCGACAAAACACCACAAATTGTCAGCAAAATAATGTCTGATAATTTGTGTTCTACTTTGCTTTCTTGTCGATAGTCTTTAATGATTTGGAAGTGCATAAATGGGTTGGTTAACTCGCTCATATTTAGGCTCCTATATTGTCTAGGAGCTATTACAAAACAACAGGAATGATCTACAAGACGATCTTAAGTTTCATTAGTTTACATTTGAAAACTGAGAGTAATGAGGCATTGGTAACTAATTTTAAGCATCACCGCAGCCCTTATATATCAACGACCTTCATGCGGTTTCCCTGCTTCTCTCTGAGCTTTAAAACTTCCATAAGGGTATTGCCTATTGCTTGTAATTAACAATTACCAAGTATTACTATTTCTTCTTTGATGTTGTATTTCCAATTAATTTAATAACATTGCCACATATTACATTAATTTTTTCAATTGCTGTGATATTTACCATTATATCTTTTAACCTAGGCCTAGAGTTTTCACCCGTTTCTGTTAGGTCGGTAACCCCTACATAATTAACTCCTTTAGCACTTGAAACCATCCAAAAAGCAGGATTGCCATAGCTTTGGGGTAATAGTTCAAACAGAAAGCTCCCTCTTTGCATAAACACACTACTTGCCAATGCGGCACCATGTACACCAATTACGATACGAGCTTCATTAAATAATTCCCTTTGCTTGTCAAAAGAAATCCTCGAACAATCAATAACTTTCACTCTAAAACCATTGTTTGTTAACTTCTCCACAATAGAGTCTTGGTTGATTAATCTACGATTTGAATTTCTTTCTATGAAAAGAATATCAAAACTTTCAGAAAAGCAATTCTTCAAATTTTCAGTAATTTTCGCTATTCCACTACTATTCGTCTTGTTAGATGGGTGCATTACGGCTCTGCCAAAATCATCAGGGAGAACTATTTTACGAAATTTATATAACTGTCTCGGTTCTAATTGAATTCGTTTTTCCATAGCAACCGAAAAATGAGATAACATATCATTTTGCCAATCACTAGTCACCTGATGGCACAGATAATTAACTTCATCCGATTCACTTTCCATGAGCACTTTACCTCTAATTCTAGGTATTGAATCGAGTAACCAATGTGCATAATTGGCCTCATTAAAGCGATCTGAAAGTGCACAGACTGGCTTTACTATATGCTCAAAACGCTTTGGGAAATCATCTTCTAATAAAACTAACCGGTAAAAAGGGGTTGACAATTCTTCAATAACATTATTTTCTTCATCAAAAACAATCGGTCCAAATTCATAAAAGTTATATATTGATACATCTTCCAGTAAATAAAACCTGCTTTCTACTGTATTATGTATAATTCGGCTACCATGTTCTTTATAATGTTTTTTCCCAAAAAAAGGTGAAGGTGAGCCAATCCAAGTAGCAGAAAGTCTGCTTTCAGTTTCGCCGGGAAATTTTTTCACTCTAGCTTTTAATAACTCATCACTGGATGTAATACCTAATAGAGGGTTACCTTGTAAGTGAGCTAAAACCTGAAACGTCCAGGACTCAATTTTATTTAACTCCCATGGGCATATAATACCAGTTAGGGATTCTATTTTCTGTATTATACTACTACTGTCATTTCTGCCCAAGATCATTATCTAAACACTCTTTCATTATTTCAGCTATGTCATATTTTTTATAATCTGCACACTCGAATTTTCTCTGATTTGTAAGGAACAAATCAATATTTGTTAGATCCAGTGCAGAAAAACTTTTAGGATGTAAATCCCACCACTTAGATTTTAAGAGTTGTTGAATTTTAGTTTCGTCAAATCTAAACTTAATAATCTTCGCAGGGTTTCCTCCAACAACTGCATAAGGAGGGACATCTTTAACAACAAGTGAGTTTGCTGCTACGATTGAACCAGTTCCAATAGTTACTCCTCGCTTTATTGTTGAATTCTCTCCGATCCAGACATCATGACCTATAATCGTATTTTTAGCTTTAGGTATTGTACGGTTCTGTATTATTTCAACATCGAAATCTTTTTTTACAATATTAAATACATTTTCCCCATATGTAATCGTTGATGTCGTAATACGATCTAACGGATGACCATCACTCATGATTCTCGTACCAGTCGCAATGGAACAGAAGCGTCCAATTATACAGCCTTCTAGCATACATCCTTGAACTACATATGAAAAAGCACCAATCTCAACTTTTTCATTCCAAGATAAAGCAACTTCGGGAATCCTTGAATACTCTTCAGCAATAACTTTATTCTTTACATTTATCGTCTTGCCTAGTGCTCCATCAAAGTGAAAAAAAGGCCTAAAATACACTCTGATACGCTCAAGCACTGTTAGCATTTCATTAGTAATTTTTATATGCATAATGATATTCTGTTATTCGTTGCTGTAGAAAAATTATATTCATTATTTAAATATTTAGCCTCATCTATTGACAATTCATCTCTTACATTGAAAGTGAAATTATTAAGTGACAACTTAGGGTATTTTGCTTCTATTGCACTGAAGCCTTCAGGGGTGAATTTAATCTATAAGCTAGGACAGTAGTACCTGAGCGAGCAAAACCGAATGCAGTAAAAATCATGATTAAAACCCTATATAGTTTTATAATCGAAAAAAGCAAAATCTCGTGAATAATGAGAATTAATTTTTGCAATAGATTCAACACTCAAATTATACTCACCTTCAGTCTTATTTAATTGTGCTGTAGGTTTTTCCTCAATTTCACAACCTTCAATTTTCGATTTTATCTTTGCCAAATCAATATCCAAGGTTTCCAATTTGCCAATAAAATCAACAATAACCTTATTTCTATCTTTCACATCAGTTAACCAAAACGTCTGTGGTTTAAAAATAAAATCAGGGCCATCCGACTCCTCCCACATATTAGAAAGAATATACTCATTAATATCTTTAAACTTACTTAACTCTTCTTTATATTTGGCAGGTGTTCCTTCCCATTTATTTAAAAACTTAAAGGTGGAAATAACTCGTTCATAAGGATTGCGTACTATGCTAAAGGTAAACATTTCATTCCACTTATCTTCGCCAATAACGGTGCGCATACCTGAAGCAGGAGAGTGCTTTCCTAATCCGAACCGTTTCTTATAAGCAGGCTGTATAATCTCACCAAAGTGCGTTCCACCAATTTCTAAATCCAGATAGGTAGTATATTTTGATAAGGCATTGGTTACAGATGTGCCTGCAGCTTTTGGTACATGTACAAAAACGAAGTTTTTTGAATTATTTATAATTGCCATAATTTTTATTGTGGAAGGCTCCCTTCCACACCTTAATTTATTTACTTGAATAAACCCCAACACTAGCAAAAATATCTTTAAATACTTTATGCCCGTGTTCAAATGAATACTTTGCTTCCACCAATACTTGACTGTTTTCAGCGAACTTAGTCCACAGAGCTTTGTCATCATAAAGTTTAATGATGGCATCAACCCACTCTTGTGGTTCTTGCGCAATTAACGTGCTAATTCCGTGAGTTAAGCCTGTTCCCTCTGCGGCAACATCAGTTAACACAGTAGGTAGGTTGTAAGCCATAGACTCTAATACTTTACCTTTAATGCCCGCACCCGATAACAGTGGCGCAACAAAGACACGATGGTCGTGATAAACGCCGTCTAATGTTTCAGCAAAGCCTACCATTTGTACATTGTCTGTTTCCATCTCTTTAATGCGTTTCGGCATATTGCTCCCATAAACATATAGCTTGATGTCTGGGCGTTTTTTCTCTAATAGTGGCATTATGTCGTTGACAAGGTACTCTACAGCTTCCACATTTGGGGTATGGTTAAAACCACCAAGGAAAGCAATACCTTCACGCTCATCAAAATTTGGTCCAGCTGATTTGTTTTCCAAAACCCACGGGGTTATGTGTAGCTTTTCCGCTTCGAGTATATGGCTGGTTATCACAGCATGTTCTGTGGAGTTGTAGCATAGTACCGCATCGACGTCTCGGCATACGTCCAATTCCTCTTTGCGGGTTAGAAGTGCTTCTTCAAGCTTAGCTTGATTGCCACCATCACGAAGTGCGCTTCGCATCTCACGTAAGAAGTGAAGATCAGCGTTGTTAAAGATAATTTTTGCGTTCGAATTTTGGCGAATGTAATCGATGTAGTCTTTAGCTATGTGGTAGCGAGTGATATATACCGCATCAAACTCATCCAAACGAGTTTCTAGCACATGGTTTACGCTGAAGTAAAAAGGTGCATGAAGTACCTCGATGCCTATTCTTTGTAGGTCGGTCGTGTATTTACCAAAGTGGGCTAGGTTCGCTGGAACAAAAGTGACTTTAAATCCGAGTGATTGGATGAGCTTCATCTCTTGAATAGCAGCATAACTGCCAGCGTCCTTATTTGGCATTGGTGAGGCGTAATCTATCACCAATACACGCTGGTCAACGTTTCTATCTTTTTCAAATCTCAGATTCTCGAAACTAGGTTTACCGTTGTTGCGATACTGTTTGAACCACTTTTGACGGAATGTACCTTCATTGATAACTTGGTAGCGTTTAAGTCCTTTGGTAACGTCTGTACCATGACTCTGTCCCTCAAAATGCACGACTTCTGAATGAGGCACATATACAGTTTTGAAGCCTGCATCTCTTACTTTAAATGCCAGATCAGTATCTTCGTAGTAGCACGGAACTAGCTCTTCACTAAATCTACCCACGCTTTCCCAAACATCTCTACGAATGCACATTGCCGCACCGGTGAGGTAATCCACCTCACGGGCATAGTTGTACTCTGGAGAAAGAGGATTTAGATCACGTCCTACATTCCATGGTTGTCCATTTTCCCATACAATGCCGCCAGCCTCTTGCATGCTACCATCTAGGTTCAATAGCTTAGAACCGGTCATACCGATGGTCTGGTCACCGCGCATTTTATTGACCAGCTCATCTAGCCAGTAAGATGTAACTTCAGTGTCGTTGTTTAAAAATACGATGTACTTTCCTTGAGCCTTTTCAGTTGCGCGATTGCAGCTTCGTAAGAAGCGTAAGTTTTCTGGATTACGCGATACTACAAGGTTTCCTACAATATCTTCTGCGGTACTTGTGTCGTCCGTTGAACAGTCGTCGGCTAGAATGACTTCATAGCTGGTTTTATTATAAGCTAAGGCAATAGATGCAATGCAATGGTAACTGAGTTCAAATTTGTTATAAGCTGGAACAATAATTGAAACCTCGGGCTTCTTCCACTTAGGTAGATTGAAGCGAGGGAAAGCGGTTCTCCCCTCATAGCCTTCGACAATCACTTTATGCGCTATCATTAGGTCTTGTACGTCGAACGCACTTTTCCCATTGGCGATAGCCTCAAGTTGAAAATGCAGAGATTCATAGCGTTTGTCCGCTTGCTTTGGCATAGACATAAAGCCGGGCTTATTGAAGCTGTCCTTTATGTACTGCCAAGGTGTTTGGATGGGATGCTCTGCCAATGTACGCGCGGCAAGCGTATCTTGTATACCAGAAATAGCTATTTTATATAAATGCCTTTTACCATCAATAAATTGTATAGGGAGAGTGTAGCGTAGCTCTACTTTGTTTTTGTTGGTATCAATTTCTTGCGTAGCGATTAGCTTATTTTCATTGAATAACTGAATGGCCTTTTTATGAAGAGGCTGGTCAGACGATACTTGGACAATTAGATGTCCATGTTCAATACCTTGGATATCGGCTTGATAGTTTTGATGTGGCTTTTGCTTCACATGAGAAATACTGTCAATAGTAAGACCTGTGTCAGCGTCTACCAGGGTGTATTCTAATGTTCTTCCATCATTGACCGGTAAGGTTGCAATGTTTACTTCAAATCCATAGTTTCCAGTTCCAATTCCAGCATCCAAAAGATCTTTTCGGAAAATATTGGCCGCTCCAGAACCCAAGACTTTGCCTTCAACAACGACATGGATGTTAATAGACTTCTCTTCAGATCTGTTGCGGATCCAACCATAGGCTACATCAGCATCGACAATATCGATAGCACCTTGGTATTGTGGAGGTATGTGTGTGCTTTCGATTTGCTCGAGGATTTCAGAAGTCATCTTTTCCATCTTATTAACATTTCCTTTTGACTCTACATTTAGTCTGATGAGTGGTTCTGTATTGGACTGTCGGAGACTGAAACGCCAATCAGGAAAACAAATGTTTATACCGTCCGTATAGTCTATCTTACAGTCTGGATGTGTGCCGTAAAGTTGCTTGATTTTGTGAATCACAGCATCTGGGTTGGCTACTTTTTTGTTTATTTCACCAGAGCTTGGGAAGCTGTTGATTCCCTTTTTAACTAGAGCGGAGAGATTGCTGTTCTGTGTGCATAATAGCTCAGCGACCAATAGCCAAGGAATCATACCGCTGTCACAATAGAAAAAGTCACGGAAATAATGGTGGGCGCTCATTTCACCACCATAGATTGCGTCTTCTTTGCGCATGCGCTCTTTAATAAATGCATGCCCTGTTTTAGACATGATTGGCGTTCCGCCACATTTATTAATAATATCTTCTGTGTTCCAGTAAACGCGCGGGTCGTAGATGATTCTCTCATGACTGCTTTTTTGCAGGAATGCCTCTGCAAGTAACCCTACTATGTAGTAGCCCTCGATAAAGTTGCCATTTTCATCAAAAAGGAAACAGCGGTCAAAGTCTCCATCCCAGGCGATACCGAGGTCAGCTTTGTGCTCAATAACCGCAGTAGCGGTTGCGGTGCGGTTCTCTGGTAGTAGGGGATTAGGAATGCCATTGGGAAATGTATGATCTGGCTTGTGGTGAACTTTTACAAACTCAATTGGTACTAACCGTTTTTTGAATTGCTCTTCAATTGCATCAATCACATGGCCAGCAGCGCCATTACCAGCATTGACGACTATTTTCATCGGCTTTAGGAGGCTGGCGTCGATATACGTTAAAAGGTGCTTTACATACGCTTCGAGGTTGGACTGCCTAGAGTATTCTCCTTTATGGCTTGTCTCCATGAAGTTATTTTCTTCGGCCAAACGTTTAATTTCGTCTAATCCAGTATCCCCACTAATGGGCTTGGAGTCTTCACGTACTAGCTTCATTCCATTGTAATTAATTGGATTGTGAGAAGCTGTGATTACTATTCCGCCATCGGTGTTTAGGTTTGAAGTGGCAAAGTAGACTTCTTCGGTTCCCACCATTCCTATATCAATGACATCACACCCAGCATCTTGAATGCCGTTGGCAAGTGCGAGTTTTAGAGGCTCACTGGTTTCGCGAGCATCTCCTCCAACGACGACTTTTTTAGCGTTTAGATACTGTGCGAAGGCTCGTCCGACGCGATAAGCGATATCTTCGTTAAGCTCTGTTCCTAGTTCTCCACGAATGTCATAAGCCTTGAAGCACGTTAGTTCTTGTGTCATTAAAGGTAATCCTTTTCAAATCCATATAAATCTTCTAGTCGTACAATATCTGATTGATCAATGTAGCTACCTGTTTGAACCTCAATCATTACTAGCGCGATCTGGCCTGGATTTTCTAGGGAGTGTTCGGCTCCAATTGGGATATAGGTAGATTGATTCTCGGTCACGACTAGAGTCTTGTTCTCACAACGTACATTCGCTGTTCCCTGTACGACAACCCAGTGCTCTGCTCGGTGAAAGTGCTTTTGTAGCGATAGTCGTTGACCGGGATAAATGGTGACTTTTTTGGTTTTATACCTTTCGCCTTTCATCAGTAGGTCTATTTTGCCCCAAGGACGATAAATCGTGCGGTGTTGCGTTGCTTCACGACGCCCATCTTTGCTGAGTTTATCTACGATTTTTTTTACATCTTGCGCTTTATCTTTATGCGCCACTAGTACAGCGTCGCTAGTATCTACAATAATTAGGTTATCTACACCGATAGCAGCAACCATTTTATCTCTAGCATCAATAATACTGTTGCTAACGTCTATGGTATGAGTATCTCCGCGAAGGCTGTTGCCATTACTGTCTCGAGCTTGGCATTCCCAAATTGAGTCCCAGGCTCCAACGTCGCTCCATTGGGCGTCGAGAGGTACCATTGCAGCATGTTCGGTTTTCTCCATAATGGCGTAGTCTACCGATTCAGCAGGGCAGTGAAGAAATGCGTCATTTTTTAAACGAATGAAGTCGACCTCTTCTGTGGTGTCAACCAGCGCTTTCTGGCAGGCAAGAAGGATATCTGGTCTGTGTTTTTCTAGTTCTTGGATAAACGTACTGGCTTTGAACATAAACATTCCACTATTCCAATAGTAGTGACCAGATTCTACGTATTGTTGAGCTATTTCTTTGCTTGGTTTCTCAACAAACTTAGCAACGCGATAACATTGAGTACCAGCAATATCCTCACTGGCTTTAATATATCCATACCCAGTTTCAGCACGGTCGGGTTGTATGCCAAATGTAACTAAGTGTCCGTTATTTGCACAACTGGCGGCGGCTTCAATCGCTTTATGGAATTTTGCCGTATTTTTGATGACGTGGTCAGCTGCTAGCACAAGTAGAATAGGATCTTGTTTTTGTTCTAATACCTTGAGCGCTGCAAGTGTAATCGCTGGAGCGGTATTTCTTCCTTCAGGTTCAAGGATAATATTGGCGCCTTCACACGAGATTTCTCTGAGTTGCTCAGCCACAATGAAGCGGTGACCTTCATTACAAATTACACTAGGGGTATCAATATCTAGCCCTTGTAGGCGAGTGATTGTTTCTTGCAGCATAGTTTGCTCTCCTATAAGTGAGAGAAACTGCTTCGGATGTTTTTTACGGGAAAGCGGCCAAAGTCTAGAGCCATTGCCGCCTGACATAATAACTGGTTTGATCATAACACTACCCTGTTTAATAGCCCCTGTTCATTGTTTTAATTGGCTATTGGACTTTTTGGTGGTTAGTTTGAAGTGAATTAGCACTAATTCGGAGTCATCTACTTACAAAGAGCGACTTTCTCTAAAATACTTTCTTTTCTAGTAGCTCAAGTAGGTAAGCTCCGTATCCGGACTTAACTAAAGGCTGTGCTATATCACGAAGTTGTTCCCCAGTGATATAGCCTTGTCGATAAGCAATTTCTTCTGGGCAGCAGACTTTTAAACCTTGTCGTTTTTCTATTGCACGAATAAATACCGCAGCATCAAGCAGGTCATCAAGTGTCCCAGTGTCCAGCCAAGCTGTGCCACGCCCCATTAGTTCTACTTTTAAGCTTTGTTGGTTCAGGTATTGTTCAATAACGTCTGTAATTTCTAGTTCACCCCGAGGTGAAGGTTGGACATTTTTAGCACACTCAACCACTTCACTATCAAAAAAATAAAGCCCCGGAACAGCGTAGTTAGACTTGGGTTGGTGTGGTTTTTCTTCAATTGAGATAGCCGTGCCATTTTCATCAAATTCAACCACACCGTATGAGGTGGGATTGGCAACATGGTAACCAAATACCGTTGCCCCGCTAGCCCGCTTACTAGCATTGATAAGGGATTTGGCCAAGTCATGACCGTAGAACAGGTTATCGCCGAGCACCAGAGCTGCTGGTGCGCCAGCTAAAAACGACTCTGCAAGAATAAACGCTTGAGCTAAACCGTCTGGTGATGGTTGTTCTTTGTATTCAAAGCGAATGCCCCAGTCACTGCCATCGCCTAAAAGTTGCTGAAAACGTGGCAATTCATCGGGAGTTGAAATAATGAGAATTTCTTTAATTCCCGCCAGCATCAAGGTTGAAATTGGGTAATAAATCATCGGTTTGTCGTAGACCGACATTAATTGCTTACTCACCCCCTTGGTCAGTGGATATAAGCGAGTGCCAGAACCACCAGCAAGGACAATGCCTTTGCGGGGTAGGTTGGAGTTTTGCATTTTTAAGCCTTTACGTGTTGTTATCTGTATGAAAAAATTTAGCTGTTAGCTGTTAGCTGTTAGCTGTTAGCTGTTAGCTGTTAGCTGTTAGCTGTTAGCTGTTAGCTGTTAGCTGTTAGCTGTTAGCTGTTAGCTGTTAGCTGTTAGCTCGTCGATCATCGATGAGAGCTGTTTGCGCCAGTGAATGGTATCCACTCCGCTATAGGCTTCGGTCGTTGATTTGTCTATCACACTAAAGCTTGGACGTTTGGCGGGCAGCGGATAGGCGCTTGCTGGGATTGGGCGCACCGGTATAGCCTTTTCTAGGATGCCTTTTTCTATCGCCAGCTCCTGGATTGCCGTCGCAAAATCGTACCAAGACGCCACGCCTGCGTCGGTCCAATGTAACATTAAGCTGTCAGCTGAAGGCTCAGAGCTGTCAGCTTTACTTGTAAGTGTCCAGATTAGTTTCGCTAAACCTTTAGCCCAAGTTGGCGTTCCCACTTGATCGTAGATCACACCAAGTTCTGGCTTTTCAGCCATTAGGCGGAGCATGGTTTTTACAAAATTGTTACCGTGGGAAGAGTAGACCCAGGCTGTACGGATGATCGTTGCATCGCTTCCTAAAATGTCGTTGATTTTCATATCGCCCATGAGTTTGGATGCGCCGTAAATGTTGATAGGGCTTGGGAGGGCATCGACTTCATAAGGTGTGGTTTGTTTGCCGTCAAACACAAAATCAGTAGAGACATGAATCAGTTTTGCGCTGATTTCTTTGCAGGCTAAAGCTAGGTTTTTACTGCCTTTTTCATTAACAGCATAAGCCATGGTACTGTCGGTTTCTGCTTGATCAACCGCGGTGTATGCGGCGGCATTGATGACAATATCGGGAGACTCTTGTACCAGCACCTCGTAAACTCTTGCTGCATTCGTGATATCAAGTTGGCTTGCGTCGAACGCGCTCCATTCAATGTGGTTGGGTGCGGTTTGTTCTAGTTCGTGAGCTAGTTGACCACCACGGCCAGTAATAAGTACTTTCATTCGATTCCTTGGCAAAGCCGATTTGATTGAGTTAAAACTAAGGTGTTATTTTTAACCTGATATAGTTAAACAGAGCAAGATGCTAAAGCGAGTCTACTTTGCCCCTTGATACTGCAATTCGAAACATTAGCGGCTAAAAACACACTGTCACCACACTTTAGGGTTAGCACCTTTCCTTTTGAGTCGATAATGGTCACGCTTCCTTCTATAACAAAGAGGATATCGCTACTTTTTGAGTGGTACTGATAGGTGGCCTGATGTTCATTATTCGAATGTTCTAGTTCAATAATAGAAAGAGAAAAGTCATCGCAAGGCACCTGGTAAAGAGCCTCCCCCGTCGCTAGTTGAGTCGGTGTTATTTTTAACTCACTGCAGGAAAGGGGCTCAAAAATTGTTGTGTGGATGAGCTCTTTCACATCGACATATTTAGGTGTAAGCCCTCCACGGAGTACGTTGTCCGAGTTTGCCATGAGTTCCAATGCAGTGCCTTTTAAATAAGCATGGAGTGTCCCTGCTTTAAGGAACATCGCTTCACCTGGCTGTAAAACGACATAGTTTAGAATTAGCGCCCCAAAGATGCCTATGTCATAAGGGTATTGTTGGTGCAGATTCAGAGCCAATGTATAGGCAGTATGCTGGTCGAGAGACATTTCATTGCTTTGTACTTTTTGGGCACAAGCATCCAACACTTCCTCAAGTGTGGCGCCTGGAGACGGCAATGTTAGCAGGTGGGAATAGAATTGCTTTAGCCCACTTTCTGTTTGATTGTTTTTAAGAACGTCAACCCATAGATGTAGACTCGCAACATTCAGCCCTTCGAAAATCTCTATGATGTTTGGGATAAGTTTAAAGCCATTGAGTGCATGGTATTCCGTGAGGGCGTACACGAGCTCTGGTTTGTGGTTATCGTCTTTGTAGCTTCTTTTAGGGTCACCTAAAGGAATTCCCAGGTCATTTTCTCGTTGCCATCCCTGCTCTGCTTGAGCTTTAGATGGGTGACTTTGTATCGACAGTGGCGTTTTCGCAGAAAGTACTTTGAACAGGTAAGGCAGACGACTATTAAAGCGCTCTGTTATCGATTTTCCTAGCGCGGTATTGGGTTGTGCGGATATCCAGTCATTGAGTTGTACGCGTTCATTATTAACTACAATAGCAGAGGAAGCACTAGGGTGAGCGCCCATCCAAAGCTCGGCCATTGGTTGGTTACTTGGGTTTGGGTAGCCAAACAGTTCACTCATTGACTGGGCACAGCCCCAGTGAGAGTGGATTATTTGATTTTCTAATAAATGCATCATGGTTCTAGAGCAGTGTTTTTCTGCCTCTCCTTGTGATTTCTATGCTGTTGGCGATGCTACTATCTTTCTGTGGTTGAATGCGAATTGTAGTTGACTGCGAAATGGATCGAATCAGTTACGGGTATTGTCCAGATTTATTTAAAACTCCGTGATAAAGCCCTTTTATCATGGCTTGCATGTGTTTCATTCTGTTTTGAGTAAAAACCGAATATACCGCAAATCGTATCGGCGCTTTTATGAGCTCAAGTCCTTTCCAAACCCACGGGACATACGGTCGTCTCAACATGTGTAGCATGTTACGAAAATAGTAGTAGTGACGAAGCGGGGAGTGGTTTACCACTTTTAATCCACATATTGACACTGGGGTAATACCTAAGCAATGCGTGAGCTTGGCCGCTGGAACCACAAGTATTTGGTGCCCTAACGCATTTGCTCTTAGACCCCAGTCAATGTCAACAAAGTCAATAAATAACGATTCATCATGTGGGCCTACATGATCATAGTGAGCGAGATTGACACAACTACCTGAAGTAATAGTGTAACTTGCCCAATGTAGGGCCGCATTAGCTGGACGCTTCGTGAGTTTGTGCCCCTCAATTTGAATGATAGAGCCGCTGCGTTGAAGGTTGGTGTCAAAGTAAACGGGAGCAATGGCAGCAACAGGACGTAAATGTTTTTTGGTGCAGCCCGTGAATAGAACGTTTTCAAAAATACTATCTTTGTTGTCGATGTTGTCGATAGATAGAATGGTTTGGCGCATAGACAGGAAAAACTCTGTATCTGGTCTCGAGTCCTGGTCAAACAAAAAACACCATGTTGCGCCGTGCTGTTTGGCGTAGTCAATCCCATCGTTTAGCGCTTTGGCAATACCAAGGTTTTCTCCATAGCAAATACTATGCTTGAATCGACGGGCTGTTGGCGTTTGATTGTTGTTGCCTGTTTCCGTGGTGTTGTCAACCACCACCACGCCGCCACCTTGCTTTTGGTATTGAGCCTGAAGCCACAAAGCATGGTTAATGGCGCTGTCATCAGGTTGATAAAATACAATAACGGCCCAGTCGGTCTGCAGCAATGTGTTTGTGGTTGTCACGATGGCTTTTGTTTGTTCACTGGTTGAGGTTGAAGTGAGTTAGCTTGGTGTAATTGTAACCCTTTGACTGATAGTAATTTTTTACACGTCAGCGAATAAATCAACACGCTATTTAAATGTAAAAAGAACGCCCGCGATAAAAACTGTTGGCTGCTACGTTGACGGTGGTGGGTCGCTTTAATGTGATCCAAAAACGTAACCGAGATCCCTTGCTGCTGCGCTCTTTGGCAAATGTCGATGTCTTCGCAGTAGAGGAAAAAGCGTTCATTTAACCCGTCAAGCTGCTCATAGATGAGTGATTTAAATAGCAGGAATGCACCACTGGCCCAATAGTGCTTCGGCAGTTGCTCTGGTTTATGTTTGTCAACGACACTACTGCGGTCATTTAATAGGTAGTTTTTACTAAATGTAAGCAGTGAAGGGTAGCATCGTAAGTTGTCATCAAAGTGTTGATGTTTGTGATCCAAAAACAAGTTTGGCGCAGCAATAAGCGGTTTGCGCTGTTTTAAACTGTCAATAAGTTGCAATATTGATGGCATGTTGATGTGAATATCGCAGTTAAGCAAGACAAAGTAGTCGTCACTTTTCATGCCCAGCTTTTTGGCTTCCAAGAAGTTTAAGTTGTTGTTTGTCGCAAACCCTATCACTTTACTGTTTTGATAATAGTGTATGTTTGAACGTTCACAGTGCTGTTTTAGCTGTGTACTGCGTTTGTTATCGCGGCAAAGTACGGTGACATCATCGCACTTTGCCAGTCGTTTTAATGACTCAAGTTTTCGAATCAGTGTGTCGTGTCCATGCGATACCGCAGAAATGTACAAATGCATAATAATCCCTGTATGCGTTTCGAGGTATCAGGATGTTGGTAAGGAAGTGCTTATCTAATAAAAGTGCTTATCTAATAAAAAAGCGTAGGTGCTTAGTTAAAATGTCGGTGCTTGCGCAAAGAGTAGGCCGTTTTCATCTTTACCGGATAAGTTAGGTCTTTTACCATCAACCAAAGGCCACTCTATGCTAAGGCTTGGGTCGTCCCACTTAACAGAAATTTCAGCATTAGGGTTGTAAAAATCTGTACATTTGTACACAAACTCAGCCTCTTCGGAGGTCACATAAAACCCATGAGCAAACCCCTCGGGTACCCAAAGCTGTTTTTTGTTGTGTTCTGAAAGGTAAACCCCTACCCATTGACCAAATGTTGGAGACTCCTTGCGCATATCGACGGCAACATCGAAAACCTCGCCCTTTACGACTCGTACCAGCTTTCCCTGGGTGTTTTCAGTTTGGTAGTGTAAACCACGTAAAATCCCTTGGCTGGATTTGCTGTGATTCTCTTGTACAAAATCACGCTCTGCGCATTGTTCGTTAAAGGTGGTGGTGCGGAAGGTTTCCATAAAGAAACCACGCTCGTCTCCAAACACTTGTGGTTCAATAATCTTTACATCCGGAATAGAGGTTTCGATGATTTTCATTTTATGCCTTATTTTAATTCGTAGATAGTGAGGACAATAATGCGCCCAATAGCAAAGACCATGCTGGCTAAAATAGCAAACAAAGTAATGTTATAGAGTACCTCTGGGTACTGGTTGTCTTCTGGTTGGGTCGCGGCCTCTACGGTAACTAAGTACTTTAACTGGCGGTAAGCCTCAATGCGAGATTTCTCTAGCGACACTTGCGATGACGTGTATGCTTGGAGCGCTAACTCCATTTTGACTCTTAAGTCAGTAAATGTGGCCAGAATCTGACTGACTGAAAAGCTTTCGCCTTCAGAGGTAGCGAGTTTAGTACGCTCAGAGACAAGTTGTTGCTCGAGAGCCGCAATCTCATTTTGCAACATTTTTACCTGTGGGGCTTGTGCGCTCATAATCTGAGTTAAGCCCGTTAACTCGGCATTTTTGGTGGCGATTTGCCCCTCTAGCCCATAGGCTATTTGTTGAATTGCGGCGCCTTCTGCTGTTGGGTCGATTAAATTGTATTTTTGTTGAAAGCCAAGTAAGGCGGTTTGAGCATCGCGAAGTTTTTGCGCCACTATCTCGTGCTCACCTTGAATAAAGGTTAGCTGCTCCTGAGCCAGCTGGTGACCTATCGAGTTTATATACCATTCGGCACGGCCAACGATGGTTTGTGTGAGCTGCTGCGCGTACTCTGAGCTAAACGCCTGCCCATAAATAGTAATCACGCCAGAGGTGGTATTAACTTCGACTTTCACTCGTTTTTTATAGTATTCGATGGCGGTTTCTCTGCTGTCACTGTCGTGCAATCGGCTAAAATAATCGATACCGCTATCGCTAAAGTGTTGTCGCATATTCAACTGACGATTGAGGTACTCAATCATGTCGTTGGAGTAAATATAGGCTTTCACCAGTTCAGAGTCTGTCCCTTGAGAGCTGCTTACCCCTAGGCCACTGAGTAACGCCATTGAGGCATCCATGGTCGCCATTCCGTCCGGCTGCTGCACCGTTACTTGTGCTTGGCTCTCGAAGCGCTCAGAGGCCCATAAGGTTTGATACAAAGAAAATAGCAGCGTTGGAATAACCACTAAAGCCACAAATGGTCGTCGTGAGATCCATTCGATGAGAGGCTTGGCAAAGTCGTACCATTGTGGTGCTTTTGAATCTGCTTCCGTTGCAGTTGAAGGCGCTTTCGTAGCGCCATTTGAAGCAGTTGTCTCTGATGCTTGGTTATTTTCAATGGGCTTGGAGGGCGTCCTTAACGTTGCACTCTTCACTGCCGATGTTTGTACGGTTGCCGCTGTCACCGAGTCGTTCGGCGTGCTTTGTTGTTTCACTTTTAAATTTTTGACTCGTAGGCGTATTCGGTTAGCAAGTTGCGGATCATCGGCGTCAAGTTGTTTGGCTTCATTGAGCAAGAAGTCAATGTCGTTAAATTCTGAGGGCTTAACGCTGACTCTAAACTCATTAAATCGTTTTTCAATCATAGTAATTTTTACTGGCTGTTTAGTCGCGCGTTAGCGGCTAATGGCTTGTTTCCAGCTTACGTGATAACAAGCTAAAGAAAAGAACACGAGGACAATGGTCACAATGTCTAAGTAAAAGTAGCTTACGCCTTCAGAGCCGTAAGCCGGGTAAGCGGCGTAGCGCATCAGTTCGACAGCATGGAGCAGTGGGTTCCAATCTAAGTAATGCCAATATTCTCTGGGGATATCTTGAAGGCTAAAAAAGATACCGGAAATAAAGAAAATGGGTCTCATCGCGAGACTGCGCAGTTTATCTAGCTCTGGAACGTAGCAAGACGCTAGGGCTGAAATCAGTCCTAGACTGGTGGCGATTAACCAGACGCGAACCACAATAAACATAACCTCAATAGGGTCATCTATTTGGGTTTCCATTTTCAAAAACAGACATAGTACGGCGATGGTTAATATAACAAACACCTTGACCAAGAATTCAAAGCCTGCGATGGCGATGACGGAGCTAATGGGTTGTACCTGCCTAAAGGCATAGAGAGGCTTATTCTTTTTGATGGATGTAGAAACGGTTTCAATCATGCCCAGCAGAAACTGGACTAATATCATGCCATAGACCATGAAGAAAAATGTTGGGATACCATGCGTATTCCCACCATCCATTTTTCCGCGAATAAACGACAACAGAAAGATAAAGCTCACCGGCGAGATAACGCTCCAAGCAATCCCAAGTTTATCGTTAAATTTGCTTTTTATCTCGCGCAGAAAGATAGCAAAGATGACGTCTTTCCAAATAATGAGTGTCGAACGTTTTTTTACTGTGGCCATCAGGTACAACCGGTATGCGGGTTAACGTCGCAGCGCTACGTTGGCTGAAACGGCAATTTGGTAGACGATCTGTGTGATGTCTTTAACCGCTTGCATGGTTTTGGTATCGACTTTCGGCAGGACCAATATTTGGTCACCTTTGCGGATAATTTTGTCGTTACCAAACTCGACCAGACCATTGGCACGAACGATAGCAATACGCTGATCTTCTGCTCGCTCCGTAAATCCACCCGCCCAAGCTACATAATCATCGATGGTGGCGTTTTTGTTAAATACCACAGCTTGCGGCATCAGCACCTCACCACCAATAGCGATAAGATCGGTCTTATATGGAATGACGATTTGGTCGCCTTGCTCTAGCATGATATTGGCGATGTTGCCATCTTCAGACACGATGACTTTGCCCAAAGGCTGTACTTTGCGTGCTTTTTCAGAAAATTGCAGCACCATTTCGGCTTCTTTAGCGCGAATTGCCGCTTCTCCATCGGACGAGGCTGGCGCGGTGAATACACTGCGCTCTAATCGATCTAACGAGTCGTTTAGTGTTTGCTTTTGACGTTCAGCGACACTTTTTCTTAGGATGTAAATCGAGCCATAATCAGCCAATTGCGGATTAATCGGGATGTAGTGCAGTACGTCATGCAGTTTCGCGGTTTTCTTTACGGCAAAGTAGGACGGGCCAAGGTAGCTCCCCATGACTTGTATGTCCATCACTTGTGCATGCAGGTCATCATTATAGAAAACCTTATCGCCGTCTTGTACTTCAAAGGTTAGAAAGTCTTTGTAAGTTAGGTAGCGTGAAAACGGACCACTAGCACGGTTACCGACAATACCAACGTGCGAAATTTTTGCGAGAGGACGTGCGTAATCGGACAGTTGCGACCCTAGTGCGCTGTCACCGTCTAGCTCAAACCGGAATGGGTTGCGTGCCCCACCAGCAACAACGACAGCCGACTTTTGCGGTTTCACAAGAATGACATCACCGTCTTTAAAGCTCATTTTAGGCAGTTCACCGGTACGAATAAACTCATAGAGATCGACCGTGGCGATGACTTTTTTATTACGTAGAACTTTTATTTCTCGATAGCTGCCTCGCTCAGAGTCGATGCCGCCTGCGCGTTTTAGGTAGTAAAGCAAAGAGTCTGAAGCCATGCCTGCATATTGACCCGGGCGAATAACAGGGCCGCTGAGATAGACACTTACCGGTGTTGAGGTCAGCAAGTTTACATAGACATTAACGTTTTTGGTGTAAATTCGCTTAATTTTAGAGCTCACCAATGCGTTTACTTCACTGGCACGGACATCTTGTACTTTTATTGGGCCAATATTGGGAATGAAAATATTGCCTTGGTTGTCAACTGTGGTGACATCGGAGTAGTTCACCGCTCCCCATAGCCAGATGTTGATCTTATCACCTGCGGCAATTAGGTAATTGTCGCTCAGGCCATCGGTACGCTCGGTCTCGTAACCGCCTGCGAATAAATTGGCACCATAAGGCGGTGGCAGTGCTTCACCAGAAGAAGGGAGCAATTCTCGAACGTTAACTTCCCCTGGTAGCAATGTACCTTGACGCCCAGTGGTATTGTAACTGCCCATTTCAAGCGCTTGGTTTGGGGTCATTCCAGCTTGCAGCTGAGAGGAAATGGAGACCTGTGAGGCATTTGTTGGGATTGAGGCGCTCTGGGTAGCTGCGCCGGTTGGCACAGCGGTAGAGCTGGAGGATGTGCCCATAAGCTCTGGTGGTATCGTTACTGCGAATGCGGATGAGCAGGCAATAACGGTCAGAGCAAGGCTACTAAGCCGATAAGTAAGCTGAAATACTGACATTACTGAATCTTTATTATGGTTGAGGTTTCAACGATATTGTCGGTTAAGTACCAGATTTTGATTGGCGTCGTTGAAGCCGAACTGATATCGGAACTTTCTAGTTTCGCACAGGCGATGCGCGTGCGGTTTTCATTAATATCGGTCGTCATTTGTAGCGCTCGGCACTCCTGACCAAGTCCCGAAGTATAAGGTTTACCTACTGCTACCATCATGCCGCTGGCATTGATTTGTGTTGTAATTGGGTTGTTCAATGCGACCCAATACTTTTCTGGGATACGTTCGCTATAGGTGATCGTCGATTGCCCAACAAGGGGAACCTGAGCTTCAACTTGACGTGGTGGTTGTGCGCATCCAGACAATACCATTGCGCAGACTGAGACGAGTGTGAGTTTGGTAGTAATTTTCAAAACAGAGGTCTTAGTGTTTGGACCGGGTTTGGGTACGCTACCGCCCTACGGTTTGTTGCGTTATCCATAACACGCGTCGAGTGAAAAGTTGAGATGCTTTGGTGTAATTTAAGAACAGATTGAGCCGTTCTATGCGGTCGATATCATACCGTGAGAGTGAGTGTGAAGCAATGTCACGATTTTTGATTTAGGTCTCGGTTTGACGATAGATTGACGATAGTTCCTATCGCTAGGCAGTGTTGTCGTTATCATCTATTGGTTAGTTTGATATTGAACTGTGTAATTATATTACGTTATTGTTGCAATCAATTAGGTACAACGCTTATTCATTTCATAGGACTCTAAAACACATGACACACTACGATATTTTCAATGGCGACGCGGATGGCATTATTGCGTTATTACAACTTAGGCTCGCTCAACCTAAGGAATCTGTATTGATCACAGGGGTGAAACGCGACATTAAATTGGTCGAGAAGGTGGTAGTGAATAAAGGCGATCATCTCACTGTTTTAGATGTCTCAATGGAGAAAAACCATAACAGTGTGGCAAAGGCGCTATCTTGTGGGGCAACGGTATTCTACGTTGATCATCACAGAGCGTGCGAGATTCCTCAATTTGATGGGCTGGAAGCGCACATTGATTTAGATGCCAATACATGTACATCACTGATTGTTGATCGTTTACTAAAAGGTCAATATCACGCTTGGGCGATTGCTGCGGCCTATGGTGACAACCTAATTGCAAAAGCGGATGAGTTAGCCATTGAGGCCGGTTACTCCAGTGCCCAAAGAGCCTTTCTTAAAGAGCTGGGCACTCTAGTCAATTACAACGGTTATGGTGCCAACATTGCCGATTTGCATTTTGATCCAGCCGCCTTATTTAAAGCGCTATACCAATACTCATCGCCATTTGAGGTGCTAGAAGACCCGGAGTCGCCTTATTTTGTGCTAAAGGCCGCGTATGAGGCTGACTTGGCGTTGGCAATGTCTATTGAGCCTACTTATTCCTCCAAACAATTAACGGTTATCGAACTTCCTGATACCGCAGCATCACGACGAATCAGTGGGGTTTTTGGTAACTTGCTGGCGAACCAAGCAAGTCACAAGGCACATGCAGTATTAACCCGAAATCAAGACAGCAGTTATACGGTTTCTCTTCGAGCTCCGCTTGACAATAAACAGGGCGCAGGAGATATTTGTGCCCAATTTGAGTCAGGTGGTGGACGAGCGGCAGCCGCTGGGGTAAATGCATTGCCTGAAGCTGAGCTAGACAGCTTTATTCAAAAAGTAGAGTCGTTCTACCTGAATGCTTAATAACAAGCATCGCACCTTATAATGTTGAGGTGCACTAAAAAGACGGTATATTTCGACTGATTAAATAGTCGGTTGGGCTTAAAAAGGGAAAGAAAAATGAAAATTTTAGTCACTGGGGGCGCTGGCTTTATTGGTAGCGCTGTCGTACGTCACATTTTGGACAACACAACCGATAGTGTAGTGAATGTCGATGCATTAACGTACGCCGGAAACACAGAATCGCTACCGAATGCGCTGGATAATCCGCGTTACTGCTTCGAGCATGTTGATATTTGTGATTTTGCAGCCTTGCAGCGTGTGTTTGAGCAGTATCAGCCAGATTTGGTTATGCACCTTGCGGCGGAGTCGCATGTGGATCGCTCAATTGATGGCCCTTCTGCGTTTATTCAAACCAACCTAGTTGGTACGTTTAATATGCTGGAAGTTGCTAGGCAATACTGGAACGCGTTAGAGAGTGACAAAAAAGCGGCGTTCCGTTTCCACCACATCTCTACCGATGAAGTGTATGGTGATCTCGAGGGGACAGACGATCTGTTCACTGAAGAAACGTCTTATGAGCCAAGCAGTCCATACTCAGCCAGCAAGGCAGGTTCAGACCATTTGGTTCGAGCATGGGGTCGTACGTACAGTTTTCCTGTATTGGTGACTAACTGCTCTAACAACTATGGTCCTTATCATTTCCCTGAAAAGTTAATCCCACTGATGATTTTGAATGCATTGGAAGGCAAGCCTTTACCAGTGTATGGTGATGGTATGCAGATCCGAGATTGGCTGTTTGTGGAAGATCATGCTCGCGCGCTTTATAAAGTCGTTACCGAGGGTAAGCTTGGCGAAACCTATAATATTGGTGGGCACAACGAGAAAGCGAACATCGATGTTGTGAAAACTATTTGCCAATTATTAGAAGAGCTTGTGCCAAACAAGCCAGAAGGCGTGGATGAATACCAAAACTTAATCACTTACGTAACGGATCGTCCAGGACATGACGTGCGCTACGCCATCGATGCTTCTAAGATAGAGCGTGAGTTAGGCTGGAAACCAGAAGAGACGTTTGAGTCTGGTATCCGCAAAACGGTTGAGTGGTATCTGAATAATAAAGAGTGGTGGACTCGCGTTCTTGATGGTTCATACACGAGAGAGCGTTTAGGTAATAACTAATCAGCCCAATTTTCTCAATGCCAGCAAGGCGGTGCTCAATATAGTGCCGCCTTTTTACTTTGATGTTATAGCGTGCAACGCAAAGTACAGAATTGCTCTATTGGTCGCAAATAGCCAATTGCATCAAGTTTTCCCCTATGCTGTTTTTTATGCTCGATTGCCCCAATGAGCAAAAGGAAGCTGCATGCTGTTTATCACTAATCGAATCCCCATTCAATCTGCACGTTCTAAAAAGAATCGCAAGATTTCATTCAATTCTCAAAATACTGATATCTCTAAATGGCTCTATTTCTGTGAGCGGCGCGGAGAGGGGGAGTATGTCGAGATATTATCTTCAACCATGTTCACAAAATTGAAGGCGCTACCTGCGAAAACACAGTTGCTGTTTTATCTGCATGGTTTTAATAACAACATGAAGCGTGATCAAAAAGAAAGCAGCCAACTTCAGAGAGAAACGCGCTGCTACCTAAATCGAATTAGGCATCGCTATCAAGACGTTTACACATCGTACTCAATTTATTGAATGGTAGGAGGTCATACGAATGGAGCTTACGAGAGGGGTGTATGTCCTTCACCATGGGGGAAAACATACTGTCACAGGATCGTGTCATGAGCTGAATATTGAAGGTAACTCAATCCTTATCGATTGTGGGTTGTTTCAAGGTGGGGATGCGAAATCCAAATCGTTGGATATTGATTTTAGTTTGGCGGCTGTGCGAGCGTTAGTACTTACTCACGCTCATATTGATCATATAGGGCGTCTGCCTTGGCTATTTGCCGCAGGCTTTCGAGAGCCTATCTATTGCACTCACGCGACGGCACATTTAGTGCCATTGATGTTGGAAGACGGACTAGCACTTCAATTAGGACTAACTAAATCCCAGCGTGCACATATTGTTCAGCTCATTAGCCGCAAGCTTAAACCTGTAGGCTACAACGAGTGGGTGCCTGTGAAAAACGCTAAGCAGCACTACTTTACCCACATTCGTTTTCAGCCCGCTGGGCACATATTGGGAAGTGCTTATGTGGAAGTGAAGTTGCCCAATAAAGAGATTGTGGTGTTTTCTGGTGATCTTGGCCCAAGCAACACGCCTTTGTTGCCCGACCCAAAGCCACCTAAGCGAGCAGACTATCTGTTTTTGGAATCGACTTATGGCGATAAGCGTCATGAAAGTGTTGAATCCCGTTCTAAGCGATTACTAGAGATTATTCAGCGTAGCCTTAGTGATGGCGGCGCCATTATCATTCCTGCATTTAGTGTTGGGCGAACCCAAGAGCTACTTTTTGATATAGAAACGCTGCTGTCGCAACACCAGCTTAGTGAGCGCTTACCTATTATTGTTGATTCACCGCTTGCGGTTAAGGTGACTAATGCCTATCGACGCTACCGCAAGCTTTGGAGTAGGGAAGCAAAGGCTAAAGTATTGCGTGGGCAGCGGCCGCTCAGCTTTGATCAATGCATTGTGGTGGAGTCTCACCGAGAGCATGCAAGGCTGGTGAATCGGCTGGCGGCCACGGGTGAGCCAGCGATTGTGATTGCTGCTTCTGGTATGTGTCAGGGTGGGCGTATTGTGAACTACCTTAAAGCACTGTTGCCGGATGACAGGACAGATGTGGTGTTTTGTGGGTATCAGGCAGGTGGTACGTTGGGGTGTGATATTCAGGCGGGTCGCTCTTCTGTTGTGATTGATGGTGATTCGGTTGACGTTAAGGCGAGTGTGCATTCAATGTCTGGGTATTCGGCGCATGCAGATAAGAACGATCTATTAGCGTTTGCGCTGAGATGTTCAGCGCACCTTAAGCAAGTGCATTTGATGCATGGTGAGTCAAAGTCAAAACAACATTTAGCTTATGATCTTTACCAGATCAAAGGTGCTAAAATAGAGCTATAGGGAGAAACATGCAACTTAATTGGTTGGATTTCTGCCTGTGAAAGAGTCGCGTCTCATTGGTAACTCGGGTACAATCCGGCTTGTTTTTACGTTATGTAGTATCCTGTTGCCACAGAGTTGTGCACAAATCTAGGTGGTAAGTTTGCTTTTTGAGGGTGTTACTTAAGGGCGGTAGCATTTGCTTTCGGAGGATATTATTAAAGCGCAAGTTATGAGTACTGTTGGTGTGCAGTTATTGGGGAAACTACTAATTGCAGGTGGAGGGGTCCTACTTGCTAGATTGCTCGGGCCAGAGGATTATGGTTCTTATAGCTATATACTGTCAATAATAACGATTGCAACATTACCAGTTGTAGCTGGTATGCCCAACTTGATTATTAGAGAGCTCTCAATCTATCAACAAAACAAAATGTGGGGACTGGTAGTCGGATTGATATCTTGGTGTCGATGTTACGCTATGCTGATGTCGGCTTTTGCTGCACTATTTGTTTTTTTTGCATATGTTCTAGGATTTATTGTAGATGTAAATCTCAATGTTCTATTAATTGCTCTAGTGTTAGTTCCTTTTAGGGCTTTTTTATCTCAGCAATGTGCGTTCCTTAATGCATTTCAAAGGCCAGCCTTAGCCAAAGTGCCAGAGCAAATAATAAATCCGACGCTAAGTATGATCTTTATTTTATTGTTTGCATATTATTCTAGTGTAACATTAGAAACAGCTTTTATATCTGTGGTGCTATCTACAATTTTGTCTCAATTTATTGGAGTGATTTTATCTAGAAATAATCTCGAAATTGTAAGAGGCAACCTAAATCCAGAATGGAAAATGAGAATCTGGGTCAAGTCTCTAGTCCCATTTGCGTTAATCGCATTTGTTTATACCCTAAACTCGGAAGTCGCAACAGTTTTTCTTGGTAGCTTTAGTTCACATCAAGAGGTTGGATACTTTAAGGTGGCAATTCAAGCGGTAGCTATTATCGCTATCGGTTTGTCTTCAGTAAATTCCGTTATCATGCCAAAAATTGCCAGATCTTATAACATAGGAGATGTTTCTCAGGCTCAGGCTACTATTAGAATCGGAGTTAGATATAGTGTTCTATTATCAATATTTATTGTTTTTACGTATATTTTTTACGGACGCCACTTGATTGAGTTTTTATTTGGGGTGGAGTATTCAGGAGTGTATGAAATATTAATGATTCTTACTTTTTATCAAGTGATAGATGTGCTTCTAGGACCTGTCGGCCTAGTGCTTAATATGACTGGAAATGAGGGGAAGGCACTTTCTAGACTCTTGGTGGTATTTGCTGTTAATGTTGCTCTTTTGTTCTTGCTTGTTCCATTATATGGTGCGGCAGGAGCTGCGTATGCAATGTTATTTAGTTTGGTCTTATTAAAAGTGTTGATGTGTTTTGCTGTTTATCAGTCGACAGGGTTAAAAACTTATATACATTGAGGGTTTATAATGAATAGTGAGATTTTTTTTAAACCAATCGAAAATGACGTTTTGAAGTATGATCATGGCTTGACGCATTTAGATGATGGTATTACAGCATTTATTCGATTAAAGGATGAAGCTCAAACAATAGAAGCATCTCTAAGATCAATTGAAGGTTTGTTTGATTATTACGTTATTCTTATTCAGCCATCGAATGATAAGACGGCTGAAATCGTTAAAGAAGTTATGAAGGATAGTAAAGCGACTATAGTACATTACCCTTATGAATCTTGGCCAAATGGCCCTGGATATTCAGAACAGGATGAAACTAGTGTTTATAGTAGAACGTTCTTTTACAACTTTGGTACTCAATTCATTCCAACAAAGCATGCATTTAAGTGGGATGGTGATATGATTGCGAGTACGGATTTAAGGAAGTACCTTTCTAAATGGCGTAAAAATAAGCGCGGTTATGTTGCAATGAAAGGAGTTGAGTGTGCAGATGGTTTGTGTGCCACAGTGAATTCGAGAATATATACGGGTAATGAAGTTCGAATATTTAAATCTAAGAAGAGTGCGTTTAGTAATGGCCCTAAATGTGAAATACTAAACATATATAAGAAAGGCCTATTGTATGCAATTTTTCGAAGGTTGTTTATTTATAAGATGCAGCAGCCAATGTACTATCATTTTAAGTATGCAAAACTAGAAAGTAGTCAGACAAAGGCTTGGCCTGAAAATTGGCGAGAAGTTAAACATTTTGTAAACCTTATGAGCTTTGATGTTGAAAGCAATAAAACAACCTTAAGGCCACTTAGTGAAAATATATTAAAATAGGTTTTCTATGATGCGAAAAATAGTTAGAAATATTATCCCAATACAATTTCGCTCTATGATACAGCGCTTAAGAGGGCGAAGTGTCTATCATGATTATTATTTGATGCACAGATGTATATTTATTCATATACCAAAATCTGCTGGGCAGAGTATCAGTTTGGCTTTGTTTAATGACAAGCACCCCGGTCATTACCCAATAAAAAAGTTTGAATGGGAAAGTCCGAAAAAAAAAGAAGCTTATTTCAAATTTACAGTTGTTAGGAATCCTTGGGATCGACTATATTCAGCTTATAATTACTTGACGAAATTTACACCTTACAAGTCAGATCAGGAGTTTTCAGAGAAGTATTTGAGTGAGTATAAAAGCTTTGAGGACTTTATTTTAAATGGTCTGAAAAAAAAGGAAATTTCAAGTTGGGTTCATTTTCGACCACAATCTGACTTCCTTCTAGATTCGAAAGGCAACTTTGATATTGACTATGTAGCTCGCTTTGAAAATATTGAAGACGGTTTTTTATATATAGCGAAAAGACTTGATGTTGATGTACCTAAGTTACAAAAAGTAAACTCTAGTAATCGTGACTCCAAAAGTTATAAGAAGCATTACTCCCAAGAGACTATTCGTATTGTAGCGAAACACTATGAAAACGATATAAAATTACTTAATTATGAGTTTTAAATATGCTGAGTTATAGAACAGTCCTTTTTTGTTGTGAGTCTCTTGAGCGTTTTCAATTTATAAGCCGTTTAGCAGAGCCAATCAAAGATAAAGCCTTATTGATTACTACAGAACCACTGGTAAAAGTACTGAGTCTTATAAATGGATTTGAGTGTCAATATGTACATAGAATGTCCAATGGTTTGAATCGCGTTACAAATATAAGAAACGATGAGTTGGAAACTACAATAGAAGTCCTTAATGATGCCATGGCTGTTGAGGGGGCTTCGATATGGGCTTCAGCTATTGAAAGTACGATTTCTAAAAAAAAGTTTTCAAGAATAGAAAAAGTTGTTATTTGGAATGGTCAGCAAGTTTTAGGTAAAACGGTTGCTAATTATTACCGAAGTAAAAATGTGACCACTTTGTTTTTGGAGCTATCAAACTTACCTAAGAAAATATTTGTTGACAGAAAAGGGGTTAATGCTCAGTCTTCAATAGAAAATTTTAATCATCTACCACCTATTAATGAAGCTATTCATAAGCAGTGGCTGGATGATTACAGGTTATATAAGACCTCTCCGCCACCTCAAGCAAGTGTTAACCATAAAAAGAAGGTATTTAGCGCCCTTAATTTATTTTTGAAAGAAATTTTCTTTAGTAGAAATATCCACCCTACTTCACTCATTAAGCATAAGGTTGGTGCGGAATTTGAAACGGATATTGTTAGCCTGGAGGATGACTATTTTTTTGTGCCATTGCAGGTTTCGGGGGATACCCAAATAAAAATAAACTCGAAATACAACAATGTAGATTTGATTGTTTATAGTGCTCAAGTGGCAGAAAGGGTGGGTGCTAAGTTAGTGGTTAAAATACATCCTGCAGAAAGTAGTGTTAGCCAGGTGGAGTGTATTCTAAGCCTTAAGGAGAAACTAAATTTCTTGCTCTCGAATCAAAATACAGTCGATTTATTGTCGAATTCAAAGAAAGTTATAACTATAAATTCCACGGTTGGCTTAGAGTCCATGATTCTCGACAAAGATGTAGAGGTTATAGGTGAAGCTTTTTATAAAGATTTCACACGAGATGACTTGCTTAAGTATATTCATGGTTATCTTGTTGATGGTGTTGACTACTTTTCGGATGAATCTATTGAACTGTCGAAAGTTCTGGAAATATTAGATAGATAATTCTGGTAAGAATTTTTAATGTGCGCTGTTTATAGTGTGATCGGTGATTTCATGATTGATGTATGTTTCATTAAAACTGGTAAGGCTTTTATACCTGAAGCTGATGCGTATAGTAAGTTTCTCAATTGTAGGGGGCTCTCTACGTCCGTTGTAGAAAGCGAGTTAGAAGCGAGTGAGCTGAAAGCTCGCTTATACTATCGGTTTGGTGGTGTATTGAGAGGTTGCATTGTAAAAGGAACGCCAGAAGTTCATGAATATCACACAGCAAGTGTTGGTCGATTCGCTTTTCTTAAGAATATATCGAAATCAATCTTAGCTTCCAAACCTAAATATTATTCATTTTTAAATGCCTTTGTTGAAGGAGAGTATTATTTCAGTCGTCAAATTCCTCGTTTCTATCGTGATATGGGGGCAAGCGATGCGGTATTATCATTACGCTCCATAAACTGTGAAAAGGAGTTTGATGTTTGTTATTTCGGAGCGATAAGTCAACGGAAGAATGTAGTGCCCGCCATTTCCGATTTAGCACGCCAAGGTTTCTCTATCGTGGTTGCTGGGCGTACTAACTCTGACGATGAATTATTGCTGAGTCAGATGAAGGGAGTAACCTTTCTTGGCATGCTTGATAGAGACCAAGTCCTACATTACCTGTCTAAGTCTAAAGCGGGGCTAAATATTATGCCTGACGAATACCCATTGACTCGGCAAACATCAACAAAAGTTATTGAATACTTGGTTGCTGGGCTACCTGTTATTTCCAATCAGTATGAGTGGATAAACGAACATAGCAGGCGTTATGGCTATGACTTCGCTACTATTAGCTCGTTAGATAAGAGAACTTTTCAATCGCTTATTAACAACCCCAATGCAATAATTAGCTTGGAGAAAGCGAAAAAATTCACATGGGAAGAAATCCTTCTAGAAATTGACTTTCTAGGTATCATTAACCGACTTATCAAGTGATGAACGTGCGTTAGGCTATGACAAAGAAATCTCTACTTTATATTATTACTCGCTCTGATGTTGTAGGGGGGGCGAGCATTCATCTTATCGATCTCATTCGTTACGCTAAAGTGGAGGGCTATGAGGTTCATGTCGCACTTGGTGGTGAAGGTGAATTTAGTCGATACCTCCAAGACAATGAACCATGCCAAGTGCATTGCCTTTCTTACCTGCAGCGTGAACTTGATTTGCGCTCTGACATTAAAGCGATTCGTGAAATACGGGCGTTAATAAAAACTGTCTCACCTGAACTCGTTCATTTGCATTCTGCTAAGGCTGGTTTGGTCGGTCGTTTGGCTACCATTGGCTTGAGGGTTCCTCGTGTATTCACCATTCATGGTTGGCCGTTTACCAATGGAATTCCCAGAACTCGTAAAGCTTTATATCTGACGATTGAATGGATAATGTCGTGGCTACCTACCTATGTGATTACTGTCTCTAAACAAGATAGGGCGCTAGCCAAGAAGTACCATTTTGCCAATATGGATAAAATGGTTGCGATCCAAAATGGTGTTGCACCAGCATCATATACAAGCTCAACGACTAATCACGCTATTGATGAGCAAGAGATGTTGAGATTTGCGATGGTAGCTCGATTCGATGAGCCGAAATGTCAGAGTATCCTGCTTGAAGCTTTGGCAATGAGTGACTCACACCGTATCAGTATTGATTTTGTTGGAAGCGGGCCTAGTTTGGAGGCCTGTAAAACCTTGGCTTGCTCATTGGGTGTTGAGAGTAAAGTCCGATTTCATGGCTATTTGGAACCCACTCAAGTGAGAGATGTTTTGTCGAAGAGTCATGGCTTTATTTTGATCTCGAATTGGGAAGGTCTACCTTTGACAATAATAGAAGCAATGTCTGCAGGCTTGCCTGTTATTGCAAGTGATGTAGGTGGAGTTCGTGAGTTGGTTGAGACTGATGTTACAGGGGTAATCATTCCGGTAGAAGATAGAGCAGCGAAGCTAGCGCAAGCATTTGAGCTCTATAGTCAGCACCCGGAACTCCTTGCAGAACACGGTAAGAGGGGGCTAGAGGCTTACAATAAAAGGTTTACGCTCGAGTCGATGCTTAAAAAGACGTTTAGTTTTTATCAAAAGGCGTGCGAATGACGATTTTATTGACGGGTGCAACTGGGTTTATCGGTAAAGAAATACGCAAGCAAGGGCTGGCTGAGTACCGTTGTGTTTCACGCCGTACTCAAGGTGAGCAAGACGACACCTTTTCGGTCGAAAGCATAGATGATCAAACGTGCTGGAGCGGTGCCTTTGATAATTGTGATGCAGTGATTCACTTAGCAGGAGTCGCGCACAATAAAGGCTCATCAGTTGATGACTTTTACGAGATCAATTATAAGGGCACAATGCACTTGGCTAGAAGTGCCGCTTCTGCAGGAGTGAAGCGTTTTGTGTTTGTCAGTACGGTTGGTGTGCTTGGAAATGGTACCGATAGTAAAGGATTAACCAATCACTCGTCAGCTGCCCCACATAATGACTATGCCAAATCTAAGTGGCTTGCGGAACAGGCTCTTTTAGAGTTGCAAGATCAATCTGAGATGGATGTGGTCATTGTAAGACCTCCTTTGGTTTATGGTAGTGAAGCGCCAGGAAACTTTGGTGCTCTTGCTAAGCTTGTGAAATCGTTTCCTTTGTTGCCTTTTGGGCTTGTAAAAAATAGACGCAGTATCATTTCTTGCACAAATTTAGCGGACTTTCTCTATCGTTGCTGTTATTTGCCAGAGGCGACTGGTAAAGCTTGGTTAGTCGCAGAGCGTGAGCCAGTATCTACGCGAGAATTGGTTCGTCAAATCGCGCTGGCGCAGGGGAAGTCTTGTTGGCAATTGTTGGTACCTACTTCATTAATGTACTGGGGAGCGGATCTGTTAGGTAAGCGAGCCATGGCTGAGCAGTTGCTTGGTGATTTAGTTTTGGAAGTCGACGAGACATTTGAGAAACTTGGCTGGGTTCCTCCATATACAATGCAACAAGGTCTTTCTTGCAATCAAAAAGAAGAGTTATAAATGTTACGTATTATCGATTTGGTTTTATCTGTTGTTGGTCTGGTTTTGACACTACCCATTTTGTTGGTTGTGACACTTGTTGGTTACTTTGATACCGGGTCGCCTATCTTTATTCAAGAGCGAGTCGGTCGAGGTAAGCGACCTTTTAAATTGATCAAGTTCCGAACTATGTCTGTAGACACGGCATCAGTTGCGAGCCACCTTGCTAGTCGCAGTTCAATTACTAAATTTGGTGCATTTTTGCGTAAAACTAAAATTGATGAGCTACCACAGCTTATTAATGTCGTTAAAGGTGAAATGAGCCTAGTTGGGCCTCGGCCTAATTTATTTAATCAGGCAGAACTGATTGAAGAGCGTGATAAGTTGAATGTATACGACGCGTTGCCTGGTGTTACTGGATTGGCTCAGGTGAGCAATATTGATATGTCTACACCTGAACTTCTTGCAAAGACAGATCGGAAAATGCTCGATACTCTTACTGTAGGTCGATATTTTGATTACATTATTGCGACAGCAACAGGCAAGGGTGCGGGTGACCGTGTCTCTAAATCTTGATAAAGCTCCCTATTGACTAGAGGTAATAGTGTTTTCTCTTAATCCAATTTGGACCATGCCCAGAGCGGGCAAAAGAGCGGTCAGCTTGTTTTTTGATACTGTCTTCATATTTGTCTCATTTTGGGCAGCGTTTTACTCTCGGATGGGAGCAATAGACGTATTTTGGCAAGATATTGAATATTGGTATGTTTTCGTTTCTGTCACTGTAGTGACATTGGCTGTATTTACTCATTTTGGTCTCTATCGGGCTGTACTTCGGTATTTGGGCTTGCAGGCTGTAGTAACGATAGCTTTTGGTGCCGCGCTGTCTGCACTTTCAATCATACTTTTCTCTTACTATTTTCAGATATTTTTGCCCCGCTCAGTGCCGGTTATTTACGCAACCTTTTTGGTTACATTGAGTGGTGGTGCCCGTCTTTTTGTAAGGTTTTTGATATCTGACTTTTTGATTAGCGGTCGTACACCGGTATTGATTTATGGTGCAGGCAAAGCGGGTCGGCAGCTGTATCAGGTGGTATCGCAAAGTGAGGACTATCGTGTCGTTGCTTTCATTGATGACAACCTGAAAAAACACAAGACGACAATACAAGGAGTCACGATATTTAGGCCCCAGTACATCTCCCGGTTATTGGGAAAGCATCAAGTAGAAAAAGTTTTCCTTGCCGTTCCCAAGGCGTCTCGAAATGAGCGTAAACGTATCATAGAGAGATTCTCAGATTTTCCTATCGAAGTTATGACCATTCCAAGTCTGAGCGATATCGTGAGTGGTGAGCTTAAAATTGAGCAGCTTAAAGAGGTCGCGATTGACGACCTGTTGGGAAGAGACTCTGTTTCGCCTAATCAATTGTTGCTAGAAAAAAACATCAAAGACAAAACCGTGATGGTCACGGGCGCTGGTGGCTCTATTGGCTCAGAGCTTTGTCGACAGATCATTAAATACAAGCCAAGTAGATTGGTTCTGTTTGAAGCGTCAGAGTTCTCGTTGTATAGCATCGAAAGAGAGCTGAACCAAAAAGCCCAAGGTATTGAGATTGTGCCTATCATGGGCAATGTTCAAAACCAGAAAAGATTGGTCAACACAATGACCAGTTTTGGTGTTGAGACGGTTTACCACGCAGCAGCCTACAAACACGTACCGTTGGTTGAATACAACGTCGCTGAAGGTATTCAAAATAATGTGTTTGGTACGTACCGCGCCGCATGTGCAGCGATTGAGGCCGGAGTGTCTTCTTTTGTGCTCATTTCTACCGATAAAGCGGTGCGCCCGACCAATGTAATGGGAACAACCAAACGTCTGGCGGAGCTGGGCTTACAGGCTTTGGCAAAAGGTTATCAGAAAGACCATCAAACCCTGTTTTCGATGGTACGCTTTGGTAATGTACTGGGTTCATCTGGCTCGGTCATTCCGCTCTTTAAGGCGCAAATTGCTAAGGGCGGACCAGTAACTGTCACGCATAAGGACATTATTCGTTACTTCATGACTATTCCTGAAGCTGCGCAGCTTGTGATTCAAGCGAGCGCCATGGCAAAGGGCGGTGATGTGTTTGTGCTTGATATGGGTGAGCCGGTTCGAATTTCAGACTTAGCGAAAAACCTAATTCACCTGTCTGGGCTGGAAGTGAAAGACGACCTTAACCCAGAGGGTGACATTGAAATCCTCTACACAGGCCTAAGGCCAGGTGAAAAGCTGTTTGAAGAACTGCTTATTGGCGACAGTGTTTCCAAGACGTCTCACGATCGCATTATGACCGCCCAAGAAGTCTCAATGGAGCAAGTCGAATACAATCAGTTACTTGACGATTTGCAGCAAGCGGCACAAGATTATGATCAACAAGCGTTGCGACAGCTCATGTTACAAGCACCAACGGGTTTTGTGCCGACTGATGGCATTGGTGACTTAGTTTGGGCTCAATCTAACGTCAACAAATCACAAACAAATTAAAAGACAGAATTATGAAAATTGCAGTTGCTGGAACGGGCTATGTAGGCCTATCGAATGCGATGTTGCTGGCTCAAAATCATGAGGTAGTGGCGGTCGATATTAATGCAGAAAAAGTAGAGATGCTGTGCAATGGGCAATCGCCGATTGTTGATAGCGAAATTGAAGCGTTTTTACAGCGTGATGATCTCAACTTTACTGCAACGCTGGATAAAGAGTTGGCATATCGCGGTGCGAACTACGTGATAGTTGCCACGCCGACAGATTATGACCCGCAGACCAACTATTTCAATACAGGCTCTGTTGAGTCGGTCATTAAAGATGTGATTGCGGTGAATCCGGATGCGGTGATCGTCATCAAATCAACCATTCCAGTGGGCTACACGGTTCGCGTTCGTGAAGAGCTTGGTACAGAGAACGTGTTCTTCTCACCAGAGTTTTTGCGTGAGGGCAGTGCTCTGTATGACAACCTTAATCCATCTCGCATCATTATTGGTGAGCGCAGTGAGCGTGCCAAGGTGTTTGGTGATTTGCTGGTAGAGGGCGCGCAGAAACAAAACATCGACGTACTGTATACCGACTCAACCGAAGCGGAAGCGGTGAAGCTGTTTTCTAACACCTATCTAGCGATGCGTGTGGCGTATTTTAACGAGTTAGACTCTTATGCTGAAGCCTTGGGTCTGGATACGCGTCAAATCATTGGAGGCGTGGCTCTAGACCCTCGTATCGGTGGGCACTACTGCAACCCATCGTTTGGCTATGGCGGTTACTGCCTACCAAAAGACACCAAGCAGCTTCTGGCGAACTATCAAGAAGTGCCGAATAATATTATCGGTGCTATCGTGGATGCGAATCGCACGCGTAAGGACTTTATTGCTGAGTCGATCATGAAGCGCAACCCTAAAGTGGTGGGTGTTTATCGTTTGATCATGAAGTCGGGTTCGGATAATTTCCGCGCATCGAGCATTCAGGGCATTATGAAGCGCTTGAAAGCTAAAGGTATTGAGGTCATTGTGTATGAACCTGTACTTAAAGAAGAGCACTTCTTCCATTCGCGCGTTATCCAGGATGTGGATGCCTTTAAACAAGAAGCTGACTTGATTATCTCTAACCGCATGTTGCCTGAGTTAGAAGATGTCGCGGACAAGGTTTATACGCGTGATTTGTTTGGTAACGACTAAATTCGTTATTGAATTAAATGATAGATATAGAAACGGGAGCAGTGATGCTCCCGTTTTTTGTTCGTGTCTTTTTTACCGTGGTGATTGAATCACTCTTCGGTTTCTTGAGTCTCTTCGTCCTCAAAACTCACATCAAGTGGCTCTTGAGACAAGATGATCCCTGTGTTGTCGGCATACACATAATCTTCTGGCAAGAAAGTCACGCCGCCAAAGTTGACCGGCACATCCACTTCCCCGACATCTGATTGCGTGGCACCAACAGGGATAGAGGCAAGCGCTTGAATGCCCAAATTCATGTCTTCTAGCTCGTCGACTTCACGAATGCAGCCGTAGACAATAATGCCTTCCCATTCGTTGTCCTCGGCCAATTGAGCGATTTCCGCATCAATAAGGGCTTTTCGCAGTGAACCACCGCCATCAATCAACAATATGCGACCTACACCATCTTGCTCTAAAATGTCGCGGATCACACCGTTATCTTCAAAGCATTTCACTGAGGTCACTTGACCTGCAAATGAGGCTCTGCCGCCAAAATTGCTAAACATTGGCTCGACAACATCTACTTGATCTAGGTAGATATCACATAGGGCTGAAGTACTGTATTCCATGGCGGCTCTTCTATGCAGTTTTCAAAAGGGATAAATCGAGTATATCGGTTGAATAGGTCAATGCAATGACAAGGCTCAATTAAGTGATCAGAGTTTGAGCTATAACCACACCAGAAAACAAGATGTTGGTGACTAGTGAGCACTTAACCACAATAGGCATCATCGGGGCGATTTGTGCAGGCTGTGTGGTTTGCCATACCGCGGTACCATGTTTGATGACCACCACCAAGCTCAGTACAAAAGGCAGGCTTATCCAAAGCGGTGATTGCTGCACCGACAAATACATCGCAAATGCACTCACTGCAACGGCGAGTAGGGCAAAGTGATACAACTTAGCCTTGCGCTCACCAAGACGGACCGCAACGGTACGTTTGCCGCAAGCGCTGTCGTTCTCTATGTCGCGCATGTTGTTGACGTTAAGTACCGCAACAGCGAGTAAGCCACAACCAATGGCTGGTAAAAATAGCAGTGTGTCTAAATGGCCGGTGTGAAGGAAATAAGTTCCAGAGACACCGAGCAAACCAAAGAAGATAAACACTGAAATGTCACCAAGTCCTACATAGCCGTATGGTTTATTGCCCACGGTGTAGGCGATAGCGGCTGCGATAGCCAGTACGCCAAGGCCGATAAAGGCGAGGATGTTTTGTAGCGATTCAAGGGCGTGTAACACTAAGAACAATCCAGAAGCGACAGTCAGCACCACATTCAGAATGATGGCTTTTTTCATTTCTAGCTGCGTGACCTCTCCCGACTGAATGGCGCGCATCGGGCCTAGCCTGTTTTCGTTGTCGGTGCCTTTTACGGCATCGCCGTAGTCGTTGGCAAGGTTGGATAGGATTTGCAGCAAAGTTGCTGTCAGCAGCGCGAGCAGCGCCACACTCCATGACATTTCACCTTTAGAAAAGGCAAGGGCACTGCCGGTGATGATAGAAACCAGCGCAAGTGGCAATGTTTTAGGTCTTGCGGCATCGAGCCAAATACGAAAAGAAGAAGTCATGATTACGCTACGAATTAACTGTTTTAAGTAAGTATACGGCAAAATGGGAAGTGGCTAAATACGCACACTAAATATGGTCTTAGTATGGGATTAGTATGATATTGATGGGTGTGTGAAGTGCGCTGAAAATCTTCACGGTTAAGCGGTATAGCATGTGGCGTCTGGCTAGGGGAAAACAAGAGATAACATAGTGAACTCAAACAAAACGAAAAAGCCGTGCGTCTACATCGCTGCATCGAAAGGACGTGGCGTGGTCTATATCGGCGTCACATCTAACCTTTCTGAGCGAATTTGGAAACACAAACACGGCGTGACCGAAGGTATCGTAAAGAAATACAACGTCAATCAACTGGTTCACTACGAATGGTTTGAAACGATGGAAGAGGCTGCGTCAAGAGAGCTGCAATTGCGCCATTGGGAGTGGGCTTGGAAGAATGAGTTGGTGACCAGTAGTAACCCTTATTGGAAGGATTTAAGTCACGAATTATGGTGATGTTAAAGGTTCGTCATTCTTGTACAGACAGGAATCTTCTAGAGGCTTAGTGCGTGCTTGAGTAGACCCCTGCCTGCGCAGGGGGGACGGTAATTTTGAGTGCGGTGATGTTAAAGGCTCGTCATTCCTGTGTAGACAGGAATCTATTTGAGGCTTGGTGCTTGTACTGATGGTCACATAGGTAACACTTTAAACCGGCCACATAGGTAACACCCTATGTTGGCCGAATTACTTTTCCAACAACTTCATCTACAATCCCTAATCTCATTTCTCCAAATCGAAGCAACCAACATCGATTGTCGATATATTCCAAACTAACGTACTCACCTAATAGTCTTCTCGTGACGTAAATGGCTTGCCCGTTAAGTTTAATATAGCCGCCACATTTCACCTTTCTGACTTCATGTTCGCTAGGGTATTCCAGCGGAGGTAATTGATTGGGGAATGGTCGAGGAGACTTT
>NZ_JAKJST010000046.1:0-33293 GCF_050337275.1 Vibrio wakamikoensis
GTAGTAGGGAAGGAGGAGGAGGGTGGGGGGGGAGAATGTATGTGTGAGATCTCGGTCAAAAATTTGCGCCTGATAATAGTGAATTCTGTCACAACAGGAGATTGTTTTGTGATGTTGATCTATAGTCTTGGGCGATTGAGGTCACGGAAATCAACGCTTGTGGCGAGGGCGTAGAGAGTAGGATGATGAGAGCTTGCTGTATTTTTAAGATGATACTCATCGAAACTTGGGAAATCCTCTGGATGAACCTACGATCAAAACTATAAAAAGGATATAAACATGAAAAAAGCCCTAAGCACTGTAGCACTAGGTACGCTAGTCGCTCTAGGTTCTTTTGGTGCAAATGCTGCTATCGAAGAAGGACAACTCACTATTTGGATTAATGGTGACAAAGGTTACAACGGTCTTGCAGAAGTAGGTAAAAAGTTCGAAGAAGACACAGGTATTAAAGTGACAGTTGCTCACCCTGATGGTCTAGAAGCGCGCTTTCCTCAAGTTGCAGCGACTGGTGACGGTCCTGATATCGTGTTCTGGGCTCACGACCGTTTCGGTGAGTACGCTCAAGCAGGTTTGCTGGCTGAAATCAAACCTTCTAAAGAAACTAAAGAAGGCATTGTTGACTTTGCATGGGACGCAGTTAAGTACGATGGCAAAATCATCGGTTACCCAGTAGCAGTTGAGTCACTATCTCTAATCTACAACAAAGACTTGGTTCCAAACCCACCTAAGACCTGGGAAGAAGTAGAAGCATTGAACGCAAAACTTGCTAAAGATGGCAAGACAGCAATCATGTGGAACCTAAAAGAACCGTACTTCACATGGCCACTAATGGCAGCTGATGGCGGTTACGCATTCAAATACAACGGTGGTAGCTACGACGTTAAAGACGCAGGTATCGCTCAAGACGGTGTTAAAGACGCACTGACTTTCGTTAAAGGTCTAGTAGACAAAGGCGTTATCTCTGCAGATATGGATTACTCGGTATCTGAGTCTGCGTTCAACCAAGGTAAAACTGCAATGACTATCAACGGTCCGTGGTCTTGGGCGAACATCGAGAAGTCTGGCATCAACTACGGTGTGGCTACTCTACCTAAGTTCAACGGCCAAGCTTCTAAGCCTTTCGTTGGCGTACTAACAGCAGGTATCAGCACTGCGTCACCTAACCGTGACCTAGCAGTTGAGTTCCTAGAGAACTACCTACTAACTAACGATGGTCTTCGTGAAGTGAACAACGACAAACCTCTAGGTGCTGTTGCTCTAACTTCATTCCAAGACGAGCTAGGTTCTGATGCACGTATCGCAGCGACAATGGACAACGCGATGAACGGCGAAATCATGCCTAACGTTCCACAAATGAGTGCATTCTGGGCTTCTGCTAAGAACACAATCATCAACGTGGTAGACGGTCGTCAATCAGTAGAAGCAGCAGTTGCTGACGCTGAAAAGCAAATGACGAAGTAAGTTTCTAGAACAACCCTTTTAAGGAGGGGGTAACCCCTCCTTCTTTTCTATTTTTTTGTATTATCGCTAGCAGGTCCTTTTATGCAGTCAGTTCAAGGTACAGATGCCATGTCAGCAGAAACTAATACAGTTCCAAGCAGTAAAAAAGTATTCATCAAGTGGGGACTTCTTGGCTCAGTGGGACTTATCAATGGTTATGCGACTATTCTAATGTATTCCCGCGGTGAGCTTGCATTCGCATTGCTTACTGTGATTCTTACCGCTCTGGCACTCTATATTTTCGGCAGTAAGAAAACGTACGCGCACCGTTATATCTACCCAGGTATTGCGGGTATGATCCTTTTCATTCTTTTCCCTTTGGCGTACACGGTTGGCTTGGCCTTCACGAACTACAGCGCGAAAAACCAACTTTCCCTGGATAGAACGCAAAGCGTATTGATGCAGCGTACTTTCCAAAGTGGTGATAGCTATTCGTTTGAGCTTTATAAGACAGACAACGGTCACCGCATCTATGTAAAAGACGGTGAACAGCTGCTTGCTACGCCTGATTTTGATATCAGCAGCCCTTCTGCAGACTACGATCTTAACGCGGCAGATGTGCCAGTAGGTGAGAAAGAGAAGATCAAAGCGATTATTCAAAATCGTGCGAAACTCAACACGGTTGACCTTCATATGCCAGATGGCTCTGACATCCGTATGAGTGGTCTACGTAAATTTGCTTCTGTACAACCGCTATACACTATGGTGGAAGGTACAAACGACATGCGTAACAACAAGACTGGTGAGCTACTGCGCCCTAATATGGACGAGGGTTTCTACCAGCCAGTTAACGATAGTGGCGAGTTTGTTGGTAACACAGTATCACCAGGTTTTATTGTTGGTATTGGTACACACAACTTTGAACGTGTATGGAAAGACGATGGTATTAAAGAGCCGTTCATCAGTATCTTTATCTGGACGATTGTTTTCTCAGCAGTGAGTGTTGCGCTAACGGTTCTTATTGGTCTTGTACTGGCAAGTGTGGTTCAGTGGGAAGCACTACGTGGCCGTGCTATTTATCGCGTGCTGCTGATCCTTCCGTATGCAGTACCAGCGTTTATCTCGATTCTTATCTTTAAAGGCTTGTTCAACCAAAGCTTTGGTGAAGTGAACATGCTCCTTGAAGGTCTGTTTGGCATTAGTCCAAACTGGTTCTCAGACCCAATGCTAGCGAAAGCAATGATTCTCATTGTTAACACATGGCTAGGTTTCCCTTACATGATGATTCTATGTATGGGTATGCTAAAAGCGATTCCTGATGACCTGTATGAAGCGTCAGCAATTGATGGTTCAAACTTTGTTTCGAACTTCACCCAGATCACAATGCCACTGATGATTAAGCCGCTAACTCCGCTACTGATTGCAAGTTTCGCGTTTAACTTCAACAACTTTGTACTGATTGCCCTTCTAACGAACGGTGGTCCTAACATGATTGGTACTTCTGAGCCAGCGGGTTACACCGACCTATTGGTTAACTACACGTACCGTATCGCGTTTGAAGGTTCTGGTGGTCAAGACTTCGGTCTAGCGAGTGCAATCGCGACACTGATCTTCCTACTAGTTGGTGCACTAGCACTACTTAACCTACGCGTCACGAAAGTAGCTCAAGACTAAGGAGACCTAAAATGGCAATGGTACAAGGTAAGTCATTAAAATACCGCGTTTGGGCAACACACATCGCTATGTGGGCTTTCCTATCGCTAATTATTTTCCCACTACTGATGATTATCGCTATCTCGTTCCGTGAAGGTAACTTCGCAACGGGTAGCCTAATCCCAGAGCACCCATCGCTAGAGCACTGGAAACTAGCACTAGGCTTCTCGGTAACGAACGCAGACGGCTCAGTAACACCACCTCCGTTCCCTGTACTCACTTGGTTGTGGAACTCGATTAAGGTTGCGGGTATTTCATCAATCTTGATTGTATGTCTATCAACAACGTCTGCTTACGCATTTGCTCGTATGCGCTTTAAAGGCAAGTCAACCATCCTAAAAGCGATGATGATTTTCCAGATGTTCCCAGCAGTACTAGCATTGGTGGCGATTTACGCATTGTTCGATAAACTAGGTCAGTACATTCCGTTCCTAGGCTTGAACACACACGGTGGTCTGATTTTCTCTTACTTGGGTGGTATCGCACTTCACGTATGGACAATCAAAGGTTACTTCGAAACGATTGATGGCTCTCTAGAAGAAGCAGCAGCACTTGACGGTGCTACGCCATGGCAAGCATTCCGTCTCGTTCTTCTGCCACTGTCAGTGCCAATCCTAGCGGTTGTGTTTATTCTGTCGTTCATCATGGTTGTTGGTGAAGTACCGGTAGCATCACTACTACTTTCTGATGTAAACTCGTACACACTAGCGGTTGGTATGCAGCAGTACTTGTATCCTCAGAACTACCTATGGGGTGACTTCGCGGCAGCGGCTGTACTATCAGCATTACCTATCACAGTCGTATTCCTACTCGCACAGCGTTGGCTGGTTGGTGGTTTGACCGCCGGCGGTGTAAAAGGATAAAAACGATAAGGGTGACCGCAAGGTCACCCATTTTATTTGTATTGTTTAACATTATTTGGTTTGGCCGCCGACAAGTTGAACAAGCAACACTGGTGTTACGTATAGCTGGCTGTTATCAGGATTCCTTACTATCACGACTAACAGTTCTTGTAACCGACGCCCGAGCATTCGCTCGGGCTTCTTCTTTTCTTGTCAGTTGTCTCTTTTGTCACTAGTTGGTTTAGACTCACTATGTCTGCTATCGGTAAAACGAATTGATATATTGACCAACTCATGTAGGAATAGCATAAGATGCTGATATCTTTGCGCTAACTTTGAACAAACAGGGCTAGGTGCCATAGGAAAGGTCATATTCCTGTGTTATAAGGATGAAAGTCCGAGCAATAATCGCGTTTGGAAAGGATGGCCAAATGACAAAAATTACCGAATCAAAAGCACTAATTTATTCTGCCGTGGGTGCCGCGGTATTGTCGCTCTGGGGCGGCATAATGGCGCTGATTTCTGAATCTAGCGCCATACTACTGGATGCCTCTTTCAACCTCTTGTCTGCGGCGGTGTCGTACGCTTCTCTATGGATAGCGAAGCTAACCCAAACTGGCCGAACTCGTCATTACCCAATTGGATTTTTTGCCTTTGAGCCGCTGATCGTGGTGATTAAAGGCATTACCATACTTATTCTCATCGCCTTTGCAGTAGGCAGTAATATCCCGGTGATTCTAGCTGGGGGGCGGGAGCCTGCGTTAGGGCTGATGGCTGTGTATGTGTTCCCAGCCGTCGCTCTGTGCGCCCTTTTGTACTGGGTGTGTCATGTGGGTCACAAACAGTCTCATTCCGACATTCTAAAGGCAGAGAAAAACGCTTGGTTCATCAACGGTGTGATTTCTGGTGCGATTGGTGTGGCATTGGTGTTGGTGATTGCTATCCAAGAGACATCATTTGGGTGGGTTGGACGTTACATCGACCAGATCTTAGTGGTGCTGTTCAGCCTAGCGTTTATCAGCGATCCGATAAAGCTTGTCAAAAATGGTATGCGAGAGTTGACGATGGCGACGCCTCCAATTGAGCACACTAAGCCTATCTATCGCAGCTTAAAGGGACTCGCTCAGGAATATGAGATTGAGATTGTGGATATTTTTATCGCCAAGCTTGGCCGTAAAACCTGGGTCTCTGTCTATGTCGATCCGAAGCGCGAATCCATGACATTTAAGAGTTATGAACGATTTGTGGAAGATCTAAGAACGAAGGTGGATAAGCCATATACCGTCACAGAAGTGGATGTCATTTTACAACGTTCACCCACTTCAGAAAGCACGCCTAAGTTAGCTCACGGCTAGAAGGCGCGCAGCCAAGATACTGGAGCAAGACATACAAACTTTCTTGCTCCAGTGCTACACGCTGGAACAAGTCGGCAAACACCTCATCACCGCCAAAGCAGGTCTGGATGTAATGATTGATTTCATCCCGCTGATACCCTTCAACGTACATGGTACGTATCCATTGATATTCCACCGATTTTAAATCAGTTAACGTGGATTGACTTAGGGTAATATCGCTCAGGGTCAAGTCGAGCTCCTCTCTCAGACTATTTTAACGCTGGGCGATTACATCAAAGTTTAATGAAAGAAAAATGACAGTTTGGTGACCTTACTTGGAATTGACATTACTGGTGAGAAGCTGAACAAGGGCTTCCACGCTCGATTTGTTTTCACCTTGTTTGGTGTAAATACCGATATTGCCGACCTTTTCTTTATCTAGATACGCGATGACGATGTCATGTTTTTCAAGCCAATCACTGGCTTTGTGGCTGTAGGGCATGATCGCTTGCGTCATATGCAGCATATCCATACTGGCCATTACTGAATCCACGTCGTAGGTGATGCGCTCATCAAACTGAGTGTCATGAGGAAGGCCGTTCGCTAGCACCGATTGATGCCTTGGATGGTTTGGGGTCACCCTTAGAAGCGGGTAGCGGTGCAAGGTGCTTGGCTCGCTTATCCCAGTTGCAAGTGGGTGGCTCTTAGAAACGTAGATGGCTTCATAATCTTGAAACAGTGGCTGGAACACAACACGGCACGACTCTGACAGGTCTAAAACTTCATGACCTATGAATAAATCTATATCACCTTGAACGAGATGGTGTAGCAGAGACAAGTTATTCCCGAATTCAAGGTGAAACGAGCTGGCTGGATTTGACGCTTGGTAATCTGCCACCGATTGGCGCACAAAGCCCTCCCACCATACTTCTCCCGTACCGATTTTTACTTTACCGAATTGGCGCTGCTGCATGTCGTTAAACTGGTGCTTAAGGGCAAAGTACTGTTCTTGTTGCTCTTGTGCAAACTTACGAAATTTATTGCCATAAGGCGTCAATTCCACGCCCTTAGATAGACGATTAAACAAGGGCGCACCCATCTCCACCTCAAGCTTTTTGATTGCAGAGGTGAGAGACGGCTGACTAATAAATAGCTCATCAGAAGCTCGTTTAATGTTGCCGTGTTTTGCTACTGCCAAGAAGTACTTAATGGATTTGTTCAGCGCCATACATTGCCTTTTGGTGTGCCTGTCTTTGGTATATAAAAAATCTATATGATTATACGGAGAATCTATTTTTAATCCCAGCGATAACTTCGTAAAGTGGGGGTAATTTAACGATAAGCTAGGACAGACTCATGGAACAAAAATGGTGGCACGATGCGGTGGTATATCAGATTTACCCGCGCAGCTTTTGTGATTCGAATGGAGATGGCATTGGAGATTTAAATGGTATTCGCTCCAAGCTCGATTATTTACAAGAATTAGGTGTAGATGTGATTTGGTTATCGCCCGTGTATCAGTCTCCTATGGATGATAATGGCTACGATATCTCCAGCTACCAGGCTATCGCGCCTGAGTTTGGCACCATGCAAGATATGGAAGCGCTGATCGCCGAAGCAAAACAGCGCGGTATTCGTATCGTGATGGACTTGGTGGTTAACCATACCTCGGATGAACATTCTTGGTTTCAGCAAGCGTGCGAATCAAAAGATTCTCCATATCGTGACTACTACGTTTGGCGTGATGCGAAGCCAGATGGTAGTGCACCTAACGACCTTGATTCGATCTTTGGCGGCAGTGCATGGCAGTGGCATGAGCCGACTCAGCAATATTATATGCACCTGTTTTCAAAAAAACAGCCTGATCTTAACTGGGAAAACCCGAAGGTGCATGATGAAGTCCACCGTATGATGAACTGGTGGATAGACAAGGGTATCGGCGGCTTTAGGCTTGATGTTATTGATCTGATTGGTAAAGAGATCGACAAAGGCATCACGGGGAATGGCGAAAGATTGCACCCACTTCTGAAACAGATGAATCAGGCCACCTTTGGCGGTAAAGACCTTCTGACGGTTGGGGAAACTTGGGGGGCGACACCGGAGATAGCCAAGCTATATAGCGCCCCCGAACGTGATGAGCTGTCGATGGTGTTCCAGTTTGAACACATTACGCTCACTTGGAAAGACGGTGATAAATGGCAGCCGATCGCACTCGACTTGCCTGAGTTTAAGAGGGTGCTGACCAAGTGGCAGTTAGAACTCGCCGATCAAGGTTGGAACTCACTGTTTTGGAATAACCACGACCTGCCTCGCGCGGTTTCCAAGTATGGTGATGATGGTGTGTATCGCACCAAGTCAGCCAAAATGTTAGCCACTGTACTGCATGGACTTAAGGGCACGCCTTACATTTATCAGGGTGAAGAGATCGCGATGACCAATGTGAAGTTTGAGCGCTTAGAGCAATACAAAGACATTGAGTCGCTTAACTTCTATAAAGTGAGAACACAAGCGGGCGTAAGCCATGAAGAGATGATGCATGCGTTGGGTGAAAATGGTCGTGATAACGCCAGAACACCGATGCAATGGTCAGCAGCTCCGCAAGCTGGTTTTACACAGGGTACGCCTTGGATTGAAGTGAATCCAAACTACACCGAAGTAAACGTTGAAGATGATCAGGCGAGTAGTGATTCTGTGTATCGTTATTATCAGTCTTTAATTGCACTTCGTAAGCGCTATCGTGCGATCGTGCACGGCGATTTTATCCCAGTACTTGAGCAGCATGACAAAGTCTTTGCTTATCTCAGAACCGAAGGAGAGACACGTTTAATGGTTGTCGCGAATTTCAGTGGCGAGTCATTAACGGTCGATTTGAGTGAGTTCAGCCAAAGTTCGGCTGAAGCGCTGTTATCAAACTCTGGGAGAACTACGTTTGATTTCAATAAGTTAGAGCTTAAACCTTACGATGCCTTTATGATCAAGCTTAGTGAATAGAGGCTATATTCATGCTGCCAAGCGCATCTTGAGATGCGCTTATTTTAGCTTTGTCTAAAATAAATAATTGACAGTTCCGGTTAGGGTATATACATTAGATTTAACTTAATTAGCTGGAGCTGTTGTTATGAATTCTACTGTTGAAGCAACCACGACCTCAAATACGAGTGCCATTCCTAACACGTCTAAATCTGTGGCGGCTAAGCAATATTTGATCGATGTGCGTTCGCCACAAGAGTTTGCCTCAGGCCATATCCCAGGTTCTTTGAATGTTCCGTTACAAACGATTTTCGCGGTTGCCAATAGTGATATTCAGCCTCAAGACAGCCTTATTGTCTATTGCGCATCCGGTATGAGAGCGACTCAGGCGGTTCAAATTCTTGAATCCATGGGCTATCGAAATATCGTTAATGCCGGTACGTTATCAGCGGCTAGCGACTATATTTCACAATAATCGTTCTTGATCCTCAGAAGAAGTCATAACCAAACGGGAGAATGCATCATGTTAAAAATCGACTATGTCAGCGATGTACTTTGTGTGTGGGCGTGGGCAGCGGAGGCTCGAAACGATGCCTTGTTAGCTAACTTTGATGGCCAAATTGAACTAGCACCTAAGTTCATTAACTTGTTTGGTGATGCGCAAACTCGCATCGGCAAGGGATGGAGCGACAAAGGCGGTTTTGATGGATTCGCAAAGCACACCGAAGAGGTGGCAGCTAAGTTCCCTGAATTAACACTGAGCCCTTCTGTATGGCGCAGCACTCAACCAACTAGTTCCATGCCTGCACATCTTCACTTAAAAGCCGCAGAGCTTGCTGGCAGCAGTCAAAATGAGGTGTTGCAACTCGCTAAGGCGTTAAGACAGGCTTTCTTTGAACAAGGGAGAGATATCGGCAATGTTGAAGTTATTACGGATGTTCTTGCCTCTCAGGGAATAAACATTGAAGCACTTCAGCCGTACCTTATGGATGGCTCTGCTTATGCGGCACTGTGGAGTGACCAACTGCTACGTGAGGCTCAACAGATCAAAGGTAGTCCAACTTATATTATTGATGGCGGGCGACAAACCTTGTTTGGCAACGTCGGCTATCGAGTCATAGAAGCGAATGTGAAAGAGCTTTTAAAACCGCATACGGGCCAAGGCGCGAGTTGGTGTTAACTTAAATTTGTCCTTAAGATCGAATTAAAAGGCGGCTTTATGTTGAGAAGTCGCCTTTTTTGTGAGTATCTATTTGTCAATTTTGTAAAGAACAACCTTTCTATGCATAGAGTTGGACGCCTACCCCATTTGCCTATTGGCTCTAGGTTCATGTTTGCATAGAAATTTGAGTTCTACCGAGTTCTGTTGTTTAAAGTCTTCTAGTGCCAAGGATACTCTCATATGTTGTCGCCATCAGTGTTTATTGCTAACAAAGTGATATGTTAACGAGGTGGACGAGAAATTATGTCAGTATACATAGGAGCTAGGGATCTTAGCGGTGTTCCTTTAGGTACACACCAGTTCATTGTTCTCCATTTTAGTGAGCCCCAGTTTCCAATCCATACAAGCGGTATGGTGTATCACACTAAATATTTAGGAGATGGTCATTATGGTGTTGTTATTGGTGCGCAGAATAGAGGCAGCCTTGTTGTAGAGATAGCAGAGAAGGGTGACCTTTTGGCGACCAGAGAGTACTTTGGTGCAGCCAATACATCTATATTTAAACCTGACTTTTCTTCTCAACTAAGGCTAGTGGATTATGGCACTGTTCCTGACGCTGAAGCTAAACGAAGAGTCATGCAGTCAGCAACAAACTTTAGATTAAACCAGGCTATTTCACCAATTCCCTATCCTTTTATGGGGCTGGGGTACAACAGTAATAGTTTTGTTCAGTCATTGATTAGGCATTCCGGTGGGAATGTAGATACCAATATGAATGGCTGGGATGTTTCACACGACAAAGTTATTCCAAAGACGTATTTTGAAGCGCAATGTCCAGTCAAACCGAGGCCAACGCTGAATTGATATGAATAAAAAAATGTACTTATTTTCACTAGTGTCTTGGCTGAGTGGGCTTGTTGCTATTCTAGCAATAAGCTTTTTGTTACGTGGGTTGGGGAGTAACAGCGGTTTAGGTTTTCCCGAAGTAGTGTGGTTTACTCTTCAAGCTTTACTGTTTTGCTTCTCGATGGTTCTGGCTTACAAATCAGTTGCCAAAACTAGAGTGGGTTTAAGACTACTATGGATGCTGTTGATGGCTATAGCTTGTGGAGTATCTTATTTCGTACTCACGTGGTGGTATGTTGTCGAGACAGGCGTGGATTCTATTTGAGATTTTATTTCAGATAGGGCAGCGTGTAGCTTACTGCATTGATCAAAAAGGCGACCACGTATTGTGAGGTCGCCTTTGTGACGATTATCGCCTTGTGATTCTAATAAGGACGATCTTGCTCCATTTCGCGCTCTTGTGCAGGCTCAAGTTCATGTAGGTAGGGATCATAAGCGCAGTCACCAATTTCATTTCTTGGGCAAACATGTACGTTGTTTCTCTCTATCATTGGCGTTTGGCACATTGGGCAAATTCTGTCCATCGTAATCTCCTTGTTTCGCTTTAATCTCGTTTGTTTTCATCACTTTGTCACCACCCATCACCTTCTAACAAGCGTGATCGTGTGGTGTCGTACGTGCTCGAACAACAGAGGAACTGCGAGCATAGTTAAAGGGTATAGATAGCGATAGTGACAAATTCAATCGGCTGTTTAAGATCTTGAGTGAGAATGTGATGAAGAAGGGGATCTGTTGCAGAGCGATTCAAAGCGTTACATTGCGACTTTAAGAGAGGGTCACGAGCTGACAAGAAACAACAAAACTTCGATTGATTTACTCGCCAAGCGCGGTTTTTGCGCACTTGGCGATTGGTTCGCATTAACGCGCCAATTGTTTTTCCGCAGTAGCAAGTGCCTCGGAAACAGTCTGGCGACCTAGTAGCGTGTTTTCGATGGCAGCGCCTTCAGACATCCAAAACGTCATCATCTTTGGAATCGCTGGCATGATTTCGCCGTTTTCAGCGTTAATCATGGTTGAGCGAATACGCTGATCAGATTCTAAGGTCTGTTGGAAAGACTTCAGAGTCACGGCACCAAGCGGCTTGTCGTTGTTGATAGTGGTGAGCGCTTCGTCGGTAAACAGATAGTTTTCAATAAACTCTACCGCCAAATCTTCATTTGGACTTGCTGAGCTGATACCGGCACTCAAGATACCAACGAATGGGTTCGATTTTTCGCCACCCAGCGTAGGGAAGGTGGCAACGCCGTAGTTGATGCCTGCTTTGTCTAAGTTACCCCATGACCAAGGGCCGTTGATCGTCATCGCCACTTCGCCTTTGGCAAAGGAGGACTCGGCATTAGCATAATCCATTCCTGGATCCACAATGCCTTCTTGCTTCATGTTCAGCAAGAACGCTAGGTTGTCCTGAGCGCGTTGATTGTTAATCCCTGTATCATTAGCATTATGACCTTGTGGGGTTTTCGCGAAAGAATAGGTGCCGGCAGAGACAATTGGCCAAGTGAAGTAGGCGTTTTTCACATCCCACATAATGGTGTCTTTGCCTTGTGCTTTCATCTTAGCGTGAATAGCTGGTAGCTCTTCCCATGACTTAGGTGGTTTTGGCAGCAAGTCTTTATTGTAAATCAGTGAAATGGCTTCAATAGCAAGTGGGTAGCCAATGGACTTACCTTTGTAGTTCACCGCATCCCAACTAAAGTCGACCAGTTTCTCTTGGAATTCTTTACTCGGTTTTACTTCTCGCAGCAGGCCAGATTCGGCATAGCCACCAAAGCGGTCGTGCGCCCAGAAAATGATGTCTGGACCATCGCCAGTCGCAGCGACTTGCTGAAAGCGTGCTTCTAATGACTCTGGAAACTGAACGCTGACTTTAATACCAGTATCGGTTTCAAACTGTCGGCCGACCTCTGCTAGCCCTTCGTAACCTTTATCACTGTTGATCCAAATAAGCAGTTCACCTTCTGTGACCGCCATTGCTGGAGCTGCCGTTAACGTTGCTAGTGCCAAAGCGGTTAAGGATGTTTTTAGTGTTTTCATTGTGACTATCCTGTCCATGTGCATTGGGATAAGAATAATCGGATGCGATGAGGTGTAAAAATAGCCTTTTTGTAAAGTGGTATAGATTTTTACTATTTCACTTGCGCTAGGTGTGATCTGAATGAGTCAATAAAAGCCCCAGTTTTTACGCTGGTGCTTGATAGCATTGGGCTTCGATAAAGTCGGGAGGTTAACGCTCGGTAGCCATGAGTTGAAAAATATGTGAAGCCAGTGGGTTGAGGGCAATATCAACTTTGCCAGAGCCATTTTCGACACTAAGCTCTGTGGTTACTTTTGGATTTAGCGCGCAGGATAGCGAGTAGGTACCATCGATTAGTCCTAAGGCTTTGATCGCCTCGGCTGGAATGGTAATCGGTTCACTGCTGGCTTGGTGTGCATCAAAGTTAACCAAGACTAACGCAGCATCGCCTCTGTTCTCGCGCCAGTATCCATAAAGTTTATGGCGAAGCTCACCATGGCGTTCATCACGCTGAATATCCAGTAACAGTCGAGAGCCTGACATAGCAGGGCTACGTTGCACAAAGCGCATTAAGTTTTGGTAAAAACGACGCAGAGTTAACTCTTGTTCGGTGGATTGACCGCCATCGAATGCGCCATTATTCATCCAGCGTTGGTGGCTTGGAACACCGATATAGTCAAAAATCGAGGTGCGTGTTGGCTGACCAAAGCCTGCGTGTTCTTCGCCTGTTTCTCCTAGTTCTTGGCCAAAGTAAAGCATGGTAGGCGCGTTACTGATGGTCGCCGAAACAACCATTGCAGGTAGGGCAGCTTCGGCGCTGCCGGCAAACTCAGCGCAAGGGATTCGCTGCTCGTCATGGTTATCGAGAAAGTGCAGCATGTGCGGCTCGATGTCACTAAACTCTGTTTGGATGCGAGAGATGGACTCTGTGCCTTCGCGGCCTTGGATAATCGCCTTGAGCGTATCGTAAAGATCAACCTTGTCGTAGAGCGCATCCATTTTGCCAAACTGAATGTAATCTCGGTAGAGGTGTGGCTGGTACACTTCGGCCACTAATAAAGCATCGGGATTGTTGAGTTTGATTGATGCGTTGAGAAAGCTCCAGAACTCCACCGGCACCATTTCTGCCATGTCATAACGAAAGCCGTCGACACCTTGCTCGAGCCAGTACATGGCGATGTCGCGAAACTTGCGCCATGAGCTCGGTACATCTTTGCCATCCCAGAATTTAGCGTGTTCCGCATAGTTTTTGTGTCGATAACATTCCGGTAATTCAGGAAAGTCTTTGCTGCCATCCGGTCTTACACCGTAATTGACTTTAACCGTTTCATACCAGTCGTCAGCGCTTGGCTTGGCGGCTCTAGCGCCGTTGCCTGTCCACTTTGCTGGGTACTCATGATAAGGCTGCTTGAGTCGTGGATGATCCTCTCCACCGAGCGGTGCGAGATGCGTTGGTACATCGGGCAGTTCGAACGCTTGCTCTGGAATGTAGTAAAAGCTGTTTTCACGCGAGTACTCAAGGCTGGTGTCATCTTCCGCACCAAAATCGGTTACACCTTCAGGGTTATTCAAGCCTTGATATTGGCGAGCCACGTGGTTTGGCACGATATCAATCACCACTTTCAGTCCCGCTTTGTGCGTGCGCTCAATAAGCTGTTTAAACTCTTGATTTCTCTGGGCTGGTTCGTCGGCTAAATCTGGGTTTACCGAGTAATAGTCCTTCACCGCATAAGGTGACCCAGCGCGGCCTTTGACAACGGCGGGGTGATCATTGCGTATGCCATACTCGCTGTAATCACGGATCACCGCATGGTGCGGCACGCCGGTATACCAAATATGGGTCATGCCGAGCTCTCGAATGGATGCTAGCGCGGTGTCACTGATGTCACTGAACTTGCCGACACCATTTTGTTCTATGGTGCCCCAAGGCTGGTTGGTCGAGTTAGTATTGCCAAATAGGCGGGTGAAAATTTGGTACAGATGAACCTTTTGCTCAGGTTTAGAAATGGAAGGGTTGGGCATAAAATCTCACCAAACTGATGTTGTAGGAGTTCAATTTTGGATATAGAAAAAATCTATCACGTCAATCTAGTGTAGTTGAAGGGAAAAGATGAAAACTCCTCCTTTTGGAGGATGATTTAGGGCGTAGATGAGATCTGTATAACAAATGCAGACCGAGGATTCAGTCTGCATGAACTTTAGGGCTTGATTAACAAGTAACGAGAGGGAGTTACTTGAGATATTTGACGTGCGCTTCCATCTCTTCGCCAATCTGTTTGCGCATGTTCATCAGCTTGATTGCCGATTCACGAAGTTTAATATCGTCTTCGGTTTGCGGTACCCATTCTGGCACCTCGGTTGGTTTGCCATTTTCATCCACCGCCACCATGATAACGATACAGTGTGTTGTGAGACGATTTTTCAGCTCTTTGGGATCACTAGCTTGCACATCGATGGCAATGTGCATTGAGCTTCTGCCGGTGTATATCACTTTGGCACTCACTTCTACTAAGTTGCCAACGTGGATTGGCTCAACAAAGCGAATGCCACCAGCGTAAGCGGTGATACAATACTTGCCACTCCATGCCGCGCTGCAAGCGTACGCCGCTAAGTCAATCCATTTCATTACTGCGCCGCCATGCACTTTGCCGCCAAAGTTAACATCGCCTGGCTCGGCTAGAAAACGCAGGGTGGTCTCTCTTCTGCCACTACTCATTATTTTTATTCCTTTATCTGAGCTGCTAAGTGGCTTGATTATGACAAACTTGTTAACAACACGCTATGAGTTTGAGTGTGCGAGTTTTTTGCTGTTCGCTATTGTTTATCGATAGTGAGTTTAGGTGCCACCGCTTCTGGCGCAGGCTGGAGCTTTTTGGTCTTAATTTGCGACAAGATAACGCCGGAAATGACCATGAGCCCGCCAATAAGGTGGAACTGGGTAATTGACTCGCCAAGCAGTACTGCAGCGAGAGCGACCGCGATGACTGGCAACAAGTTCATGAACATGGCACTGCCATCTGCGCCAATTAAGTCGATCGCTTTTACCCAAAGCAGAGGCGCGACAAAGGAGCCGAGCAATCCCGCGTAGGCAATAAGCGGCAGGGCAGAGCTGCTTGGCAAGATTTGCTCGCTAGTCAGTAATAGTGGAAATAACATGATGACGGCAAATACGCCTTGGGTGTAAATCAGCATCCAGCTAGACAGCTGCATTTTCCAGCGTTTTAGCAGCACACAGTACGTCGCATACACAATCGCTGCGAGTACCATCAGGCCGTCCCCTTGAGAAATGTCTTGATGCAAAAAGAAGCTGAGGTCGCCTTGTCCTAGCATAAACGCAAGGCCAGCTAGCGAGATCACGCCGCCAACGATGCTCAGCTTAGAGATACGTTTGCCAAGTAACGGCACGGAAATGAACACCGCGAGCAGGGGGACTAGTGAGGTTATCAGCGCCATATTAGAGGCTGTAGTGGTTGCCGCCGCGTAGTAGCCCAACGATTGGTTAAGTACCATGCCCAGCAATGCAAGAAACGCGAGTTTGGCGCTGTTTTTGCGGATCTCTGGCCAATGGCGCTTCACTTTCGGCAAGCAGAATGGCGTCATTACCAAGATCGCAAGCGCCCAGCGATAGAAACTCATCGCGCTCGGTTCGATCATAGAGGCGGACATCTTGTTCACAATGGCGTTGCCGCCCCATATCAACACAGTAAAGAAGGGAAGAAGATAGACCACTGTGAACCTCATCGCGTTTTGTAAGTTGATACATAGTGTGACAGGTCGGTATAATTGCATGTATCTTTAAAACGACATTGCGCGCGATAGGAAGACAAGTTGAAAAAACACACTAGAAATTTGCACCCCTCTTTGTCTATAGACAAGATGCCCTCCAATGTTTTCATGAACTTCGATGCGTTTTTGTCGAACACCGAAACCCGCGTTCATTGCCACCCATGGGGACAAGTTCAGCTGATTAGCGGTGGGATATTGGAAATGGAAGCGCAGGATACGCGTTTTCTAGCACCGCCACACCTCGCCATTTGGGTTCCGGCGGGCGTGATGCATTGCAGCTACAACCGAAAACCGCTCGAATACTGCTCTCTTAATATTGCTCACGAGTTTACTGACGGGTTTCCAGATAAAACCAGCTTAATCAAAGTGACACCGATCGTCTCCTCGATCATTGAGGATTTTCGTCACCGTAACGTTAACGTGGCCGAATCTGAAAAAGATCAGCGCCTGATCCAAGTGCTCCTAGACCAGCTGAGCGATCAGCAAGAGCAGCATCACTTCCTACCTTCTAGTAATAACAAATACCTCGCCCCCATTCTGGCAGCCATTGAAGAAGAGCCAACTAACGACATTAGTCTTAAGGAGTGGGCATCAAAAGTTCATACGACCGAGCGCACGCTTGCACGTTACTGCCAAAGCGAACTCGGCATGAGTTTTACCGAGTGGCGCTTGCGAGTACGGTACTTGTTTTCAATGGATCTATTACGAAGTGGCCATTCAGTAAAAGAAGTTGCGTTTACGCTCGGTTATAACCAAGCAAGTCCATTTATCTCGATGTTTAAGAAATATTCTGGGCAAACGCCGGAGCAGTATAAGAATAAGTTGTTGTAGGGTAATTCCTGGTGACTCAGTGTGATTGGGATATTTGACACTGCAAGATATTCTGTTGCGCTGCTATAAGCGACTCAGCTATAGCTTAATGCTACTGAATTCTCACTCACTGAGACAGCTCTCTCAAAAGGTTGAGTTAGATTAAAGACATAGCTTCGAAGTGGTGATTATTATTCGCCAGTTCTATGGTTGTGAGTAGTTTTATTGCATGTTCCCCAAGCGCACTTGGCAAAATCTGATCTTCATCTTTCTCTATACGCTGCTTATTGGTTGTGTTTATCAAGTACTCACGTTTCGTCAGGAGCTGAGCAGCAGCGCTGAGCAAATTCTTAGCAAAGTTGAGTTTCAACTATCAAAGATCGAAAGAGAGTTGAGAGCCGTTTATCAACCGACGGATTGCAGCACTGAAGCGCAAAAGGTTCTGGCTCATCATGTGTTTCGAAGCATAGGCTTACGTGGACTCGCGGTTGGAACAGTGCAAAGCGGCGATGAGGAATCTTTTATCGCTTGTAGTAATTTTGGTCAGCACAAAGCTGCGGTTACGTCGACATTTTGGGATGCTAGATACAGCCGAGATGTGGCGTTTGCCAAAATCAAGCAGATTGAGTATCGACGCGATCCCTCCTATGCCTTAGCGATTATCAAAGACAATACCATTGTCCTCGGTGCTATTAACCCGCGCATTATTCTTGGCTGGTGGATTGAACCATTTTTCCCGGAGACCAAGGCTGTCCTGTCTTTTAGTAATGGTGAAGCGTTGTTGTCTCGTGGTATCGATATTGCCGATGGTGATGGCATTGAAATGACGACCGATTCCGAGCGCTACCCAATACAGATTCGTGTGACGCAACCTATTACTGTGCTTTGGGGTAAGCTTTTAACCTTTATCGAGCGGCTAACGCTCGGCGGAGTATTGGTATTTGGTAGCCTGTTGCTGTTTGACGTTTATCGTCGTAGCACACGCAGAGAAAACCCTGAGCAAGACTTTGAGGTGAGTCATGATTAAGTGGCTGGTGGTGATGTCGCTATCGGCATTGGTGAGCCTAGTTGGTGCCTATTTCAGAATTACACATGAATTGGAGACGAGTGCGATCGGCGCAACAGCAAGGGTGGATAGGGAGATAAAGAGTATTCTCAATGTTATCGACATGCTGCCAAGCGATCCCAATTGTGGTGATGAAGTGAAGCGAGAGTACGCCAATATTGCACATGAAAACGAGCGTATTCGTGCGGTGGGTTATATCTATGACACGGGCGAACAATGGCATGTTTGTAGCATGCTCGGGCGCCAACTTTCTAAGCTTAATTACTGGCAAGGCAGCAAAAAAGAGGGGGTGTTTATTGGACACTCATTGTTGACAGTACACTTCCCAGAAACTTCGTTTGTTGTATCCAAAGATAAAGGGAAGCAGAAAGCCTTCGCTTACGTCAATCCAAGAAGAGTGCTTGGTTACTGGATTGAACCAAGCCTTCATTATGCAAATTACAGCCTGACGTTGGACTCGGACTGCGTGCCTTTTTACACACGTTCACCTTTGAGAATGCAAAGCATGTTGCTACAAACGGCGCATTCTAAGCACCATCCTTATTCCATTCAAGCGACGGCTTCGTTTGTCGATGTGTTGAAACGTAGTGGGATTTATTGGTTGCGCGTGATGTGTATAGTGGGTTTGGTTTGGATCAGTTATCGGCTGCTTAAAGGCTCTCTTCTTCAAGTGGTTGAAAAATAGCGAGTGCCATGTCGTATAAATACTTAGACTAAATGAGAATATTCCGTGATGGTTGTTTTACGTAATATTTATACAGTGTATATGTGGTTTTTATTTCATTTTAATTTTGAATGACGTCTCGCAATATATATAAACAATGTTTAGAAATTTGAGGTGGGATAAGGTTCGTATAAATTTGATGCTGTATAACAGTGAGGAAATTCAGCGCAAATTTATTCAATGCAATTAAAACAGTCCTTCACCAATATTTTCTATATTTTTCTCTACACGCTGCTGATTGGCTGTGTGTATCAGTTCTTTACGTTTCGCGAACAGGCTCATCAAGAAGCACAGCAAGTGCTAAGTGGTGTCGAGCGTCAGCTTACCCAAATCCAGTCAGAGCTGCATGTATTGTCTAACTATCTGTTTCCTTTAGCAGAGTGCGATAAATCGATGCAGACAGAGCTTGGTCATACGGTTTTTCGCAGCGTTTCAATGCGCGGCCTTTTTGTTGGTACCAAGCAACCAGATCTTTATCAATTTTGCAGCAACCTAGGACCTACGAATCAGCCGCTGGATAATTCGTTTTGGAATGAAGCTCGAAAAGGGGATATTGGCTTTGCCAAGTTGCGCTCACCCACTCATGACGGTAATACTTCTTACGCGCTAGCACTTTATCGAGATGATAACGTCGCTATTGCAACGATTAACCCCACGGCGATATTGGGATGGTGGGTACAAGAAGCGCCTCAGGAAACTCATCGGATCCTTCACTTCTCAAACGACGAAACGCCACTTTTGCAGAAAAATAGCGCTTCATTTGGGGATTACAAAGCCACCAAAGAGTCGCTATTGTTTCCTATTTCGATTTCACTCTATAAAGATACTGCTCTATACAGGCAAGGAATCGTCACCTTTATCGTAAGGTTGTTGGTGGTGTTCGGAATGGTAGTGGGTGCCATTGCAATGATTGGCTTTCGTAAAAAGCAGGTGCAGCCTGAGAAGGTGCAGGAGCAAAAATGAGAGTTGTCATCTATTCACTGTTGCTAACAGTACTGCTCAGTGTTTTGAGTTATATCTTTGCAACCGCCACCATTAAACAAGACATCGCCAACGAACTTGAGGCCAGTTTGACAAGCATCGATAGTAGGATTGAATCGACGCTGAATTTGGTGGTGTCTCTACCCAAGCATGAAGGGTGCGAATCAGAACATCGCCGATTCTACAATCGAAAGGCGTATATCGAAGAGGAAGTTCGAGCGCTCGGCTATGTAAGAAACCACACAACGGGCTGGTATGCGTGCAGCTTGTTTGGAGAAGTGTCATCAAACAAAAGCTATTGGGCTGGCAATACCAGTGAACAAGGTGTGTTTATTGGTTGGTCTCTGCTTACGACATACTTCCCGGAGCCATCGTTTGTTGTTGCTCAGCAGGTAGGAGAAACCGAGTATTTTGCTTATATAAATCCGCGCAGAATGTTGGGACACTGGTTAGAGAGCCCGCTTCGCGATTACTTTTATCAGGTGTATTTATTGGGAGAGTCACTGCCGCGTTATTCAAGTGAACACGTCAATATCGATAACAGTTTTTGGTCTACTTTTGTTCTTAGCCATCGTGTTGTATCGCCACAATACCCTTATGAGTTAAAGGTATCGGTATCACGCAGTGCAGTATTGCTGAGAACGGCGACCTATACGTTAAGAATGCTATTGGCCTTTGGCGTCATTTGGTGGCTTCTCATCGTTGTAAGACGAGCATTAAAGCCCGTTGTCCAACACCATTCTAGCTATGCTAACGACGATTGATAACCGATTCACGAGTGACGAGTCGGCCAGTAATTAGAGGCTTGTGCGACATCGGTTTGTCTTCCAGAATTGCGTCTAACTTCTCCATAGCCATATCGACGATCTGCTGTGAAGGGTAGCTGATGCAGGTGAGGGGAGGATTGAGCTGGCTTGCCAATTGTGAATCTTCCAGTGACACGATCGAAACTTCTTGAGGTGTCGCCAAATTGAAATCTCTGAACAGGTTCATTGCTACAGCAGCTTGGCTGTCACGCATCACTACTAAGGCCGTAAACGGGTGGTAGCTGTTTAATAGCGACATAATTGCTTGCTCATTGTTGCCATTTGCTGTCACGATAAGCTGTCTGTTGACTGGCATTGCCGAGTTTTGTAGCGATGTTTTATAGCCTTCGAGCACTTGTGTCGATGCGTAACTTTCATCGTCTACTACAATGGCTATGCTTGCGTGACCTTTGCTCGATAAGAAGCGGCACGCACTCTCTGCTGCAAATTTGTAATCGTATCCGATAGCATGCTCAGCGCTCGCTAAACTATCGATGGCAATGACGTTGTCGTTAGCTAAGGATTGAATCGTGCCACCGAGTGAGATGATGGCGTCACAGTGTCTTTGATTAAGTTCTTCCACCATACGAACTTGCTCGTCTGCGGTTTCTGCAAATTGAACCAGCATGTGTTTGCCTTTCGCTTTCAGTGATTTTGCAAGCAGAGGTAGGTAAGTAGACACTTGTCCAGCGTCGCTAGAGGAAAGGATAACGCCAATATAATCGGAGCGTTGATTTGCCAGTGTTTGTGCAGCGGCATTTGGGCGGTAGTTAAGTTCTTCGGCGGCGCGTAATACAGCCTCACGACTCTCTGGCTTAACACCACGGCTGCCGCTCATCACGCGAGAAACGGTCGCTTTCGATACGTTTGCTAGCAGAGAGACATCGGTGATAGTAGCCATGACAACAACCTTAATAGATTCATAGAGTTTCTAGAACTGGGAAACCGTTTCCCAAGATTTCCGTTATTGTACTCTTTCAGAGGTAGTGATCCAAGTCTGATGAGAGGATATAAGGTGAGAAAAAAAGCAGCTCAGCGTAAGGAGCACGACTGGGCTTTTACGACTAAGCTGCTACGACCAAAGATATTGAAAACGCTCCTATAAGACGCTTTCATGCCTGACTCGCCCCGTGAATGGTCGAAAAAACTGAAAAAAGTAAAGTGAGACCGAATTACTTAGCGGTACGCTTGTGTAGTTCAATCATTTCCGCGACTAACTCTTTCGCAAGCATGGAAGTCATTAGGTGATCTTGTGCGTGAACCATCACTAGCGTCATCTTCATTTTGCCCGTGCCTTCGTCGGCTTCAATAAGCTGGGTCTGAACTAAGTGAGCTTGGTTTGCAAACTCTTGCGCTTCTTTCATCAAGCCTTCAGCCTCTTCAAACTCGCCGTTTTTAGCATGGCGAAGTGCTTCATAACACAGGCTGCGAGACTGACCCGCATTGATGATGATGCCCATCACTTGTTCTTCTAGATCCATAGTTTCCATTTTGCTTACCTCTTAAATTCTTAAATGGAGCCTACCGAAAGGTAGACAGTGTCGCCCCACGCTCAACCCCAATTAAGACTAGGGGGCGACTTTTTTATTATTTGTTTCAACAGTGTCTGATAGCTCAGAACTGGATGATTATGCTGTTACTGGCTGACCTGCCGCTTCCTGTTGCTTTTTCTCGTCCGCTGCTTCTTGCTCAAGAAGTTGTTTCTCATAAGCTTTTAGGAATGGTAGGTACATCATTGCTGACATAGCCATACAGATGAAGCACATGATGACAGGACTGAATGCCCAGTTAGCTGCCCACGATGCACCGATAGGTCCTGGTGTTGTCCAAGGCGTTAGAGAAACCACACGCTCAACTAGACCCCAGTCAAGAGCAAACCAACCTAGAGTCGCGTTCACCATTGGTACCAAGATGAATGGCAGGAAGAACACAGGGTTCATGATGATTGGCGCACCAAATAGAATTGGCTCGTTGATGTTAAATAGGCCTGGTACGGTACCCATCTTACCAATGGTACGCAGGTGAACGGCTTTACTACGAAGTAGTAGGAACGCAAGTGGAAGTGTTGAACCTACGCCACCAATAAGTAGGTAGTGATCCCAGAAACCTTGAACGAAGATGTGCGGAATGGCTTCACCTGCTGCCATTGCTGCTTGGTTAACTGATAGGTTCGCCATCCAGAATGGGTTCATGATACCTGTCACGATTAGTGCGCCATGGATACCAGCAAACCAAAGAATCTGACAAACGAGTACCGCTAGTAGAACTGCTGGTAGGGTGTCAGAGGCAGAAACAAGCGGCTGAACGAGAGCCATGATTGCTTCTGGGATGATCATGCCAGTTTGCGCTTCGATGAACAGGTTCAGAGGGTGAAGCGTGATGATGATTGCCAGCACAGGGATCAGGATTTCAAATGAACGCGCAACACCTGTTGGTACTTCAGGTGGAAGTTTAATAGTGATGTTGTTGCGCTTCAGGAATGCGTAAACTTCAGTAGAGTACAACGCCGTCATGATCGCCGTGAAGATACCCTGACCAGAGAAGTATTGCATTGACAGCATGCCGTCTTGAACTGGCGCTGCAACAAGCAAGAAGCTCATTAGTGATAGCAAACCTGTCGTAACAGGATCAAGATCGTGATGGCGAGCCAAGCTTGACGCTATCCCCACCGATATGAATATGGTCATGATCCCCATACTCAAGTTGAATGGCAGTATAAGCTGCTCACGATATGTCTCAGAAAAATCTAGCCATGCGCGTGCAAATCCCCAAGTTGTTTCCGCAGAAAACGGAGGGAAGATAAACACCAGCATGAAAGAACCAACAATCATAAAAGGTAGTGCAGCAATGAAGCCGTCACGTATAGAAGTGATGTATTTTTGTTGACCAATTTTACCAGCAATAGGGGTGACCTTTTGCTCGATAACATTGACCATTTTGTCGTACATAGCGCCCATGTCGTTACTCTCGTTAAGATAAAAGTTAAGAAACGCTCGGCGTCGAAAATTGACTAAGGGGGGACGCCGAGCAAAAACAGGTTAGCCGATAAGTTCTAGTGCAAAATCAAGCACTTTATCGCCTTTCTGCATGCCGTAATCCATCATGTTGATTGGCTCAACTTTGATGCCGTGAGCATCTGCTTTCTTTTGGAAATCCGCTTGCATGTATTTCACTTGAGGACCAAGAAGAACAACCTCGTAGTTACCTACTTGAACGTCGAACTCACTTGCGCCAAATGCTTTGATTTGAGCCTCGATACCGCGTTCTTGCGCAGACGCTTCCATTTTCTTAACCAGTAGAGAGGTAGACATACCAGCAGAGCAGCAAAGCATAATTTTTTTCATTTTTTCTTCTCCAGAATCTTGAATTCCTAATCAATATGCCCTTAAGGAAATCATTTGGAAACCGGTTTCCAAATGATTTCCGTTTAAGTGTGAAAACGATCACTGGAAACCAGAGTTATGGCGAAAAATTCGTGACACAGTTAACGAATGATCTTGACCTGGGAAACCCAGCGCTGCAAATGGCGCTGATGACCTTAAATTCAGCATTAGAAATGGCTGAGTAGTAGGTGAATCGTGATCTAAATTCGGAATTTAGCGAGTGATGGGGTAAAAAACGTGGTGGAGACGGCAGATTTGGATAATCGGTTTCCGAGAGTCAGTGTATTCGGGTATCCTGACGCGGATCCATATAGCCGGTAGAGTAAATGAACCAATCCATTATGAGACTGTGTGCCAATCAGGTAGAGCAGTTCATGAATCCTGTAGCAAAATTGCTGATGCGCAGTCAGCACCTTATGGCTATGCGTGATGGTTTCCAGTTGGCAATGCCTTTCATTTTTGTCGGCTGTATGTTTGTCCCGATTATCTTTCCTCCGTTTGCCGATTCCGAGTCTTGGATGTCGATGGCTTGGATGGACTTATCTCTGGCGTTAAGACCCATCTTGCTGCCAACTTATCAACTGACACTGGGCGTCGTAGGGCTTATTGTTTCTTTTGGCGTTTCGGCCAGCCTCGCGAAGAGCTATCAGTTGCCAGAGCGACTGTCTGGATTGACGGGGTGTATGGCGTTTCTCATGCTGGCCGGATTCTATATCGATGGGCAAGAAGATGCTCGCTACTTAGGTGGTGCCGGTCTGTTTACTGCGCTTATCGCGAGTCTGTATTCAATAGAAGTCGTTAGGTTCTTTATCCGTATGGGCTGGTACATCAAGATGCCAGAAGACGTGCCTATCTTAACGATTCAAAGTTTTAAGCTCATCGTGCCGATCTTTGCTGTGATGATCAGTATTTCGACATTCAATGTTTTTCTTGATGCTCAGTTCGGAGTGCATTTCCCTCAATTGATAGAAGAGCTGTTTCGTCCGTTGGTACTGGCCTCAGACAGTCTCGCTGCGGTTTTGATTTCGATACTGATTTGTCAGCTTCTTTGGTTTATGGGGATTCATGGTGCACTGATCATTACCGGAATTATGAATCCATTCTGGATGTCTAACCTACTTGAGAACCAAACTGCGTTGGAAGCTGGCGGTCAGGTACTCCCTCATATCTACCTACCTGCTTTTTGGGACTTTTTTGTCCTTATCGGCGGGGTAGGTTCAACATTGCCTTTGGTCTATCTTGCGATTAAAAGCCGTTCAAAACAGTTGAAGTCGGTGGGTAAGGTTGGCGCTATTCCCGCGATATTTAATATTAACGAGCCAATATTGTTCGGCTTCCCAATTATTATGAACCCGCTTTTTCTTGTGCCGTTTATTTTTGTCCCAATGCTCAACGCTACGATTGCATGGTTCTTAACGTCGGCGGAGATATTGGATCGCGTGGTATTAATGATTCCATGGTCGGTGCCCGCCCCAATAGGTGCTGCGTGGGCTGCCAATGGTAGCTACATGAACGCTCTAATGGTGGTGTTTGCTATGGTGAATTCTTACTTTATCTATCTGCCTTTCTTCAGAACTCATGAGAAAATCTTGGTAGAGCAAGAAGAAGAGCGCGCCAAACGAATGCAGCAAGTACAAGCGGCTCAGTAGCTGCGTGTACCCGCTGTTATTGATGCGTTTTATTTAGAAGCGACTCGTTTACCGAAGGTATTGACGAGAGCCCCTGTCACAATGAGTGAGCCACCAATGTAGGTCCAAACAGTGGGGACTTCATTGAACAACGCCAAACCTAGCAAAATAGAGAACACTATCTGGACATAGGAGTATGCCGAAGCTTTACCCGCTGCTTGGGTTTGCATTGCTTTGGTTAAACCTAGTTGACCTATTTGTGTGAAGACGCCCACCAGCACCAACATCATAGTGAGATACCAATCTGGCATCACGAAATCGTCGCCAATTAATAGAATTGAGACTGGCAATGCGACCAATGGGAAATAGAAAATGATCACTGAGCTGTCTTCAGTTTGGCTTAGCTTTCTAACGATAACGTAAGCGATAGAGCTGCCAAATGCGCCAAGGAGCGCAATACCCACACTAAATAACGGCAGTGACTCCGCGGTATTGCTGCCTAATGTTGGCCCCACCATAAACGTTAAGCCGAAGATACTCAGCACGATACAAATGATGGTCGACTTCTGAATACTTTCTTTTAGAAACCAGAACGCAAGTAGGGCGGTGAAAATAGGGTGGATATACTGGAGTATTGTTGCTTCGGCTAGAGGTAGCGTTGTCACTGCGTAGTACACACAAATCAAAGCCAGTGAGCCGACGATACCGCGCAATAGCAGCAAAGGCCTATTGTGCCCCCACACAGAAATACCTTTCCTTTTGACATCTAGGTAGCTTAGCACCAGTGAAACCAATGCACGCGCTGCTACGATTTCAAATACGGGAATACCATAAGTGCTCACGTATTTCACACAGGCCGACATCAGCGCAAAGCCAAGCGCTGATAACACCATGTAGCGAACGCCGACAGGGACGATGGAGTCAAAAGTTGTGGTCATAGTCGTCTCTTTAATAGGTTGAAGTCGTGCTATTTGTGTTTGGTTAAGAATTTCCCAACTGATGCTTTTGGTTGCTTGGCGAGCTTTTGCATCAACTCAAAACTTGGTTGTGCAATTGCGTGATTCTCGGTAAGAGAGTTCACAAGAAGCAACCAGAGTGACGCTGTCACTTCGGCGTCAGCTAATGCGCGGTGAAATACACCATCGTTAGCAATGTTATGGTAAGCCACCAGATCACCCAATTTGTGTGAATTTGCTTCTTGGTTTAATCGGCGAGAAACCAAAAGTGAACAAGCAAACTCTCCACCATAACCTTTACCAATTAGATCCAGTTCTGCATCTAGAAAACGCTTATCGAAAGAAGCGTTGTGAGCCACTAGATTGGCATCGCCAATAAAATCGACGAACTCACTCATCACTTCGTCACAGCTTGGTGCGTGGCTAAGCATATTGTTGGTGATGCCTGTGTAGCCCTCGATGAAGCTGCTGACTCGAAAACCTGGATTCATCAATGATTGAAAGCGATCAACCACTTGGCCATTTTCCAGTTTCACGGCACCAATTTCGATAGCGCGATCGCCTTGGTTCGGTGATAAGCCCGTAGTCTCAAAGTCGAGTACGATAGCGGAAGTGGCGGGTGCGGTCATAGTGAAATCTCACGAAAAAGTAGGGAGGCAGAGTCTAGCTTGAACGCGTCATGAAGGAAACCTTCCAAGCACTGTTTTTGGTTAAAGACTGCTTGCATCAAAAAGAAAAGGTCCAGATAAACTGGACCTTTTAAGATGGTTAATCGAGGTTCTCACCGTTAGTTTCTATGACTCTTTGATACCAATAGAAGCTATCTTTCTTGTAACGTTTGAGGTCTTTTTCGCTTTCTTCATCGCGGTCAACGTAAACGAAGCCATAACGTTTCGCATAACCATTTAGCCAACTGAATAGATCTTGATAAGACCAAGTGCAGTAGCCGATCACTTCACAGCCATCTTCGATAGCATCGTTAATCGCTTCAACGTGCGCTTTTAAGAATGAGATACGATAGTCATCGTGCACTCGACCATCTTCAGTCAATGTGTCGTACGCGCCTAAACCATTTTCACTGATAAGGATCGGTAGGTTGTAGCGAGACGTGATGCGGCGAAGTGCGACGCGCAGGCCTTCAGGATCGATCGCCCAGTTCCAATCCGTCATTTTTAGGTGCTCGTTATCAGCGCGAACATAGTAATCATCGGTAGGGATGCGAGCGACATCAGAGACGACAGATACTTGCGCGGCATTTCCGGTTTGTGCTGTTTGTTCGCGGTTTTCAGGTGCGACAAACGTGGCAGACTGATAATAGTTTAGACCCATGAAATCGCAGATACCGGCTTTAAGCAGTTCTTTATCGCCTTCTTGGAAATCGATGTGGATGCCTAGACGCTCTAGCAGTTTTAGACCAATCTTTGGATAGGCGCCTTTTGCGTAGACATCCATCCAGAGCAGATCTTGTATTTCTTGTGCGTTTTCAGCGGCAATCACATCCTCAGGAGAGGCGGTTTTTGCGTATGTCGGGCTGTACGCAAAGCTCGCCCCAATTTGACCCTTGATACCCATCTCTTTGAATCGCTTCACAGCATTTGCATTAGCTAGGCTTGCGATATGGTTGGCATTGATAAAGCGTTGGTAATCAGAAACTTTTGGTGGATGGATCTTTTGAACGTACCCTAGGCTTGTGAAAATATTCTGCTCATTCATGCAAACCCAGTACGGCACTTTGTCACCATACTCGCTGAATAAGACTTCGCAATAACGGGTAAAGTCCGTCAGAATTTCACGACTTTCCCAGCCTTGATATTCGTCTTGCAGTGCTTGTGGAAGATCCCAGTGGTAGATAGTTAGGATCGGTGTGATACCACATTCGATCAGTTTATTGATAACGTTATGGTAGAACTCTACGCCCTTCGGGTTTACCGTGCGGCCATCTGGCATGATTCGAGTCCAAGCGACAGAGAAGCGATAGGCCTTTAGTCCCATCTCTCGCATCAGTTCGATGTCTTCTTCATATTTATGGTAGAAGTCGATCGCCACTTCACCTGTTGTATCTTTAAACGTATTGCCCGGAACACGTGAGTACACATCCCAAATCGAATCGCCTTTACCATCTAGATTTGCTGCGCCTTCGATTTGATAGGCTGCGGATGCGCTGCCCCATAAGAAGTTCTCTTGAAATGCCATAGCTACTCCGATTAACCCTTTTTCATGTATTTGTTTTCTGCGTTCGATATTATTAAAACCATATGGTTTTAAAAGTTAAATTGATTATAAATGAGAGGTTGATCTGCTTTGGTGGTGATGTTGTTAGTTTTTGGGACACTAAACCATATTGTTTAATGGTTTGCCTTGTGCGTTGAATCATTAGACAGTAATCTCACATCAAATGAGAGTTGGCGTAGTAAAGGGATCAGGCGAGAATGGTGAAATATCAGGGCATTTACAACGAAATGAAGGCCAGGATTTTAGCGGGCGAATATTCACCATCGGGTAAGCTTCCCGATGGAAAATCGTTGGCGAATGAATTTCAGTGTAGTGAGATAACGCTTAAGAAAGCCCTAGACTACTTGGTTAAAGAAGGTTTAGTCGTGCGTAAGCGTGGGGCGGGTTCGTTTGTTAAGCAGCCTTCAAGTCCAGTATCTGATTCACATCTACTGGGCACCAAAAAAAGAGCAGAAGAGAAAGGTAAGTCGGTCAAAACGCGCGTGGTTAAGTTTGTCAAAGTGAATGCCGATAAGGCTATCGCCGATAAACTGAAATGCCAGATAGGTGAACCAGTCTACGACATTACTCGTGTCCGTGTGCTTGATGGTGTGCCAACTATTATTGAGTACATCTACTTGTCCGCTAACATCATTCCTCGTTTAGCGATCGAGGATGTTAAAGCATCCATCTATGGTTATATCACTGGTAAGCTCGGCCTTACGATACATAGCGCTAATCTTAAAATCACCATCGCTAATGCGACCATAGCGGAGGCGGAGCACCTCAGTCTGCCTGTTGGAGACAATATAGTGAGTGTCGCTCAGAATGCTTACTTGGATAACGGCCAAATTTTTGAATACTCCGTCGCTAAGCACACTTGCGACACGTTCGAGTTCTCAACAACTTACGTCAAGAGCGAAACGCAGCTGTAACGTTTTGAATCACAGCTAGATAAGAGCGCATGAGTGGTTGATTTTTGACCTATGCTTATCCTGACAACCTTCATTAGAAAGCGTTGAATATAAGGAAAGCACGATGAGCAAACCCATAATCGCTGGCAACACACCTATCAAGGTCGAAGTGAAAACAGGGCAAGACTATTATTTTTGTACCTGTGGACGCTCGAAAAACCAACCCTTTTGTGACGGCTCCCATGCAGGAACAGACTTCAAACCAAAAAGCTTTTCTGTCGACAAAGACGGAGATGCCTTTTTATGTCGATGCAAACACACCGCCAATCCTCCTTATTGCGATGGCAGCCACAAACAGTTTTCAAACGAACAAGTAGGTACTGAAGGGCCGGGTGTCACCGCTAAAGCAAATGACGCCCCAGTCGCTACCCAAACTAAAGAGGAGCCTACCGTTGAGTTTATTCATCAGCTCGCGCGCGAAGGACTATCAAAGCTTGGGCATCATGGCCCCATGACCTCGATGGGTGTACCACGACATCTATTACCTCATTGGGATGATCTGCAAGTCATGGTGGCTCAAATGGCGACAAAACCCTTGTTGGAAGATGCGGTGGTGGGTACAGAGCTTGTGATTGGTCCGCAAGCCAAAAAGCCGCTTAAGCTTAATATTCCCTTATTCGTATCTGACATGAGCTTTGGCGCGCTATCTGAGGAAGCAAAGGTTTCGTTGGCAACGGGTGCTGAGCTAGCAGGAACGGGTATTTGTTCAGGGGAGGGAGGCATGCTTCCTGAAGAGCAAGCTGCCAACTCGCGCTACTTTTACGAGCTTGCCAGTGCTGGCTTTGGTTACGATGAGGACAAGCTCAAATCAGTGCAAGCTTTTCACTTCAAAGGTGGGCAGGGTGCGAAAACGGGTACTGGCGGGCATCTTCCAGGTAACAAGAATATAGGCAAAATCTCTCAAGTTCGCGGCATCCCCGAAGGCGAGCCAGCCATCTCGCCCCCGACCTTTAAAGATCTCAATAGCGCTGAAGACTTCAAAGCATTTGCAGACCGAGTACGAGAAGTCACAGGAGGCATACCAATCGGTTTTAAACTGAGTGCGAACCATATTGAAGAAGACATTCAGTTCGCCCTAGATGCCAGCGCGGATTACATCATTTTAGATGGGCGAGGCGGCGGTACTGGTGCTGCACCAGAAATGTTTCGTGATCACATCAGTGTGCCAACCATTCCTGCTCTAGCGAGAGCGCGGCGATATCTAGATGAGCAAGGGATGAGTGGCAAAGTGACGCTCATCATAACTGGTGGGCTGCGCGTCCCAATGGATTTTGTGAAAGCGATGGCGCTGGGTGCCGATGGGGTCGCAATATCAAATAGTGCCATGCAATCAATAGGCTGTGTAGCGGCGAGAATGTGTAATACCAATAATTGCCCAGCCGGGATCGCCACTCAAGAAGCCGACTTGCGCCAAAGATTGAATGTAGACAAAGCGTCAAACCAACTTAAGAACTTTTTTGAAGCCTCGGTTACACTCATGCAAGTGATGGCAAGAGCATGTGGGCATCATGATTTGAGTCAGTTCAACCGTAACGATTTAGCGACTTGGGATCGTGATATGGCACATTTGTCTGGCGTGAAGTACTCGGGGTATGAACGCTAGCGGCTGATATGCACTGAATAATGAAGTCGTAGTTCAAGCTTTAGTAGTTAGGATGCCGCGGCCACTTTGGCCGCGGTGTTTTTTTGTAATTTCTCGTTGACCTGTCTATAGCTTTATAGTTTAAAGTTCATAACCATCAATCACCGAGGGCGATAGTGTGTATCGAATATCTGAGCTGGCAGCCGAAGTTGGGTTGTCACGAACGGCGCTGCTTTACTACGAGAAACAGAAGCTAATTTGTGGCAAAAGGTTGGCTAACGGCTACCGAGTCTACAGCGATAAAGATTTACAACGAGTCCGATTGATACAGCAATTGCAAGCGGGTGGATTAACACTAAGAGAATGCAAAGCGTGTCTAGAAGCTAAAGTCGATAGAGCGCTGCTGCAAAGCCGTTTGCATACGCTTGAACAAGAGATTGAGCACAAGCAGAAGTCGCGCGATTTATTGGCGGCAATGCTGGGTGAGGGAGACCTAAAAGCGTGGCACGAAGGATTGGATAAACTCGCACCCGATGCTCATTTAGATTGGTTGATTAAGCAGGGCTTTAGTGAAAAAGATGCCCTGCGACTGAAATGGTTATCAAAAAATATGAACGAACACGAAATTTACATGGCTGACTTTATGACGGTTTTTGAAACGCTTGAGCGTTGGGGGCCGGGAAGTGAGCAGGAAACACGAAAAGCACTCAACGCAGTACCAAAAGCGCCGAAACAGCTTCTTGAAGTTGGCTGTGGTAAAGGCTTGGCAACCAAAGTACTAGCAGAAAACAGCAATGCAAACATCACTGCAATCGATAATGAGCAGTCTGCGCTGGATCGACTTAATGAGCGCTTCGAAGCGCTTGGCTTATCCAAAAGGCTAATTACTGTCGCTGCAAGCATGACAGATCTACCGTTTGAACAGAAAAGCTTCGACCTTATCTGGGCAGAAGGCAGTGCCTACATCATGGGTGTTGAGAAAGCCCTAACACAATGGAAGCCTCTTTTAGCCGACAACGGATATATCATGTTGAGTGACATGGTTTGGAAGACACCGACACCAAGTGAAGCGTCTGTTGAGTTTTGGAATCAAGAATATCCAGATATCCAGCAGGTAGAAACTCGTCTTGAGCAGATGAAAAAGGCGGGTTACCTCGTTGTTGACCACTTTCCGATGAGCCGTGAAGCTTGGATGAACTACTATGGACCGCTTGGTGAACGTGTCAAAGAGCTTGAACCAGATATGTCTGAAAAAGCAGCATGGAAAGACATTAAGCATGAGGTAGAGATCTGCACTCAATTTGCTGACGAGTTTGGCTACCACATGTTCATTGTTCAAGCGCAAAAACAGTAAGGTTGTTGGTCAACGATAGGGCCGTCGGAGGGCAATATAGATTGTTATGAAAGGAGCTTCTTTCAAGCTCCTAATAACGGTATGGACATTAAAGTCTGACCCTTTTTAGGCGCTTTGCTAGCAGCAACGCTATAAGAGATGACAAAATAGATTGAGCAGTTTTTGAAACGCTTTTGGACATAAACAATCTAGTTTGTTTTGCTTCTAACGTACCTCATATAGCCGTCGTCCTCACGAAAGTGAGGATCTCCAACCACGTGTAACCAATTAAAAAAATTCGACTAAGTCACGTAATTTAGCTTTTCGACGCGCTGAATGAGATTCCCTTTTTCAAGGGAATGACGGCAATTTTGGTATTGACCGGGCTCATAGGTAACAGTTCTAACCGGGCACATGGGTAACAAGTGCTAATGTGTAAGCTTCGAAGAGGAGAAGCTTATGCCATGGGAAGAGACTTGCATCATGAGCCAAAGAGAACTTTTCATTGAAGATTGGCTTAGCCATCGATTTTCTATTAGCGAGCTGTGCCAGCGTTATGGCATAGCTCGTAAAACAGGCTACAAATGGATCAACCGTTTCCGCGAGCAAGGAATGACTGGTTTAGCTGACTTGAGTCGAGCTAGACATACCCATTCCAATCAAACGCCGGAC
>NZ_JAKJST010000047.1:0-33168 GCF_050337275.1 Vibrio wakamikoensis
CCCCATAGCATTGTGGACCCACCTGATTTCCATGCCGAACTCAGAAGTGAAACGCAATAGCGCCGATGGTAGTGTGGGGTTTCCCCATGTGAGAGTAGGACATCGCCAGGCTTTGAATTTTGGACACTTGCAATAGCAAGTATGCCACTGCGGAGTGGTAGTTCAGTTGGTTAGAATACCGGCCTGTCACGCCGGGGGTCGCGGGTTCGAGTCCCGTCCACTCCGCCACTTATTAGAAAACCCGATGCGAAAGCGTCGGGTTTTTTATTATCTAAAACTTAGGTAACTTCCTTTTCAAGGAAGTCGAGTCCCGGTTGGATGCAACCCCAGCCACTCCGCCACTTATTAAGAAGCCTCGTCTAACGACGAGGCTTTTTGCTATCTGCAATATACTTCTTCTCAGTCTAGCTTTTCCATTCGTGAGCTTAGGTTTTTTAGCTCCAATCTTCTTTTCGTTTTAATTCGCGAACTAATTGTTGATTACAGTCTAAAAAGTGACGCATGTAACTTTTTAAATTTACTCGACAGCCAGATAGATTATCCGTTGGATTTTGTGGTTAAAAATGTGATGTTGGGTCGAATTTATTCGTTGTTGGTATATTATTACCTTTTCAATTCATAGTTTGGGATTAGGTGATGGGGCAGTTTTCAGTTTTAGGTTTTATTGCATTGGGCGGTGCTGTCGGGGCTTGTTCGAGATATTTGATATCAGAGCTTTGTGTTGCACTTTTCGGTCGTGGTTTTCCTTACGGTACGTTAACCGTCAATGTGGTTGGCTCGTTTATTATGGGGCTATTGATTGCAGCATTCGAAGCTGAAATTTTTGCGCCTGATCCATGGCGTCAAATCATTGGTCTTGGCTTCTTAGGTGCACTTACGACATTCTCTACGTTTTCTATGGATAACGTACTCCTGATGCAGCAGGGGGCGTTTCTGAAGATGGGACTAAATATATTGCTCAATGTTGTTTTGAGTATCTCAGCTTGTTGGATTGGTTTTCAGATGCTGACCAAAAGTTAAACGAAAAACTTCCATGTCCTGTTGATGTATTAAAACTAATTCCTTTATAATCGAGTCAATACTTGTCGGAGTGCCCATAGGGCTGAGACCGTTAATTCGGGATCCGTTGAACCTGATCTGGTTAGTACCAGCGAAGGGAACAAGAGAATAGAACTAGCATCATATTCTATTTATCAAATAGCGCACGCTATTGTGGTTGATACCTCTTGTATTCACACATCCGTCAAGCATTTATCTTTTATAACTATATGATATATAAGGAAATGCTATGTCGACACGCAAGCAAAATAGGCTGGAAGCAAAAAACTTTATCGATACATTATCGGTAACGCCTTACCCCAATTCTCAAAAGACATATATCCAAGGTAGCCGAAGCGATCTGCAAGTACCAATGCGTACAATCTCTCTTGCAGACAGCTTAATCTGTGGTAACCAAGACAATCCAATCCATGAGCCTAACGAGCCCATCAACGTGTATGACACGTCTGGTGTCTATACCGACCCAGAGTACTCTATCGATTTGTACTCAGGTTTACCAAAGCTAAGAGAAGCCTGGATTGATGAACGCGCTGATACCGAAGTATTGTCAGGCGTCAGTTCAGAATTTGCTAAGCAAAGACTTGAAGATGACACGCTTGATGAGCTTAGATACGGGCTATTACCTCGTATCAGGCGTGGTGCTGAAGGCGCTTGCGTCACGCAGCTTCACTACGCACGCCAAGGTATTATTACCCCTGAGATGGAATACATCGCGATTCGAGAGAACATGGGACGTCAAAAGCTCAAAGACGAAGTGCTCACTCAGCAGCATCCAGGTCAGCACTTTGGGGCGAACTTACCTAAAGAAATCACACCCGAATTCGTGCGTAAGGAAGTCGCTGAGGGTAGAGCTATCATCCCTTCAAATATCAATCACCCAGAATCTGAGCCGATGATCATTGGCCGCAACTTCCTCGTTAAGGTCAATGCTAATATAGGCAACTCATCGGTCACCTCTTCAATTGAAGAGGAAGTCGAGAAGCTTGTCTGGGGTACTCGATGGGGTGCCGATACAGTTATGGATCTGTCGACTGGACGAAATATCCACGAAACGCGCGAATGGATCTTACGTAATAGTCCAGTGCCGATCGGTACAGTACCTATGTATCAAGCATTAGAGAAGGTTAATGGAGTCGCCGAAAATCTGACTTGGGAAGTAATGCGAGATACATTAATTGAGCAAGCAGAGCAGGGTGTAGACTACTTTACTATTCATGCTGGCCTTCTACTTCATCACATCCCACTCACCGCCAAGCGCGTCACGGGTATCGTTAGCCGTGGTGGCTCTATCATCGCTAAGTGGTGTTTGGCACACCATGAAGAGAGTTTCTTATATACCAACTTTAGAGAGATCTGTGAAATCTGTGCACGTTATGACGTGGCCTTGTCCCTCGGTGATGGATTGCGTCCAGGCTCTATTGCCGATGCCAATGATGAAGCTCAATTTGCAGAGCTTAGAACCCTAGGCAAGCTAACCAAAATTGCCTGGGAATACGATGTTCAGGTCATCATCGAAGGTCCTGGTCACGTACCGATGCACATGATCAAAGAGAACATGGAAGAGCAGCTTGAGCACTGTCATGAGGCACCTTTCTATACGCTTGGGCCACTGACCACTGATATTGCACCTGGCTATGATCATATTACCTCTGGCATTGGTGCTGCAATGATTGGCTGGTACGGTTGTGCGATGCTGTGTTACGTGACGCCAAAAGAACACCTTGGCCTACCAAATAAAGAAGACGTTAAGACAGGGCTCATCACCTACAAGCTCGCTGCTCATGCAGCAGACTTAGCGAAGGGACACCCAGGGGCTCAAATTCGTGATAATGCACTTTCAAAGGCTCGCTTTGAATTTCGCTGGGAAGACCAGTTTAACCTCTCTCTAGATCCTGATACTGCGCGTCAGTTCCATGATGAAACACTTCCTCAGGAGTCTGGCAAGGTTGCCCATTTCTGCTCGATGTGCGGTCCAAAGTTCTGTTCGATGAAGATCTCACAAGAGGTACGAGAGTACGCTAAAGAAATACAACAAGGCGACAGTATTGCTATCACAATGCTTGATGACCCTTTAGAGGGGATGCGTCAAAAGTCTGAAGAGTTCAGAGCAACGGGTGCTGAGTCGTATCACCCAGCTGTTACTGAAGAATAACTACCATAATCTAAGGAGCTTCCGTTGAAACTCATGCTGCCCATTGGCGCAGACGCTTTGAATCGTCATATTCATCGTGTTCTCGGCCTAGCAAAACAAGTCGGCTTCTCAACCGAAAACATCGTCGTCTCATCTTCTGAAGAAGGTGAAGCGGTCATTATCCAGCACGAAGAAAGCGCCCGTTATATTTCGAGTGACGTTTTCGGCTCTACTTTCCGTTTGGGAGATAGCGCTATAGATAATGATATCCGTGTAAGGTATTTGCACAACATGGATGAAAATCATCTTTCAGCCTCACTAGCTACTGCCACACAAGGTGATGTCTATGTAGCAGTAGCAAGTGGCTCTCGATGGCTCGATGTTTGGTCTTGTAGAGAAAACGTCATCAAGGCTTCTGCGGCAGCTTCTTTGATTACAGACCACACCGAGCATTTGGCTTGGCTCGTAGTAAGTATTGCTCTCGATTTTCCTCTCGAAGATGCGGTTATGCTCGCCAGAGCGGGATGTGTTTCACGTGAAACATGGCCAAGTCACTTAGACCAGTTCCCCGTTCCAGTCATAGAAAATACGAATTTAGGTATACGTGTTGGCTGGGCAGTTGAGGCATCGACTCTACCATTTCCGACTGTAATTAAATCAAAGCTTGGGCTCTATCCTGTTGTCGATAATGTTGATTGGGTAGCACGATTACTAGAACTGGGCACTAAAACGGTACAGCTTAGAATCAAGCAGCCTGACCTGCCTAACCTGGAACAGCAGATTGAAAAAGCGATCGAGCTTGGTCGAAGACATGATGCTCAAGTGTTCATCAATGACTATTGGCAGCTAGCGATTAAGCATGGTGCTTACGGCGTTCACTTAGGTCAAGAAGACATTGAAGTGGCAAATCTCAAGAGACTTGCAGAAAAAGGAATTGCGCTTGGTCTATCTACTCACGGCTATTATGAGTTGCTGCGCATCGTTCAAATTCACCCTAGCTACATTGCGCTCGGCCACATCTTCCCAACCACAACCAAAGACATGCCTTCAAGACCGCAAGGTTTGATACGACTGGAGCTCTATCAGCGACTGATTGATTCGATACCTTACGGTCAGGAACTGGGATATCCAACAGTAGCCATTGGTGGCATTGATTTGAAGACTGCAGCACCAGTTTGGAGTTGTGGTGTGACAAGTTTGGCAGTAGTACGAGCAATCACATTGGCTGATGATGTACCCGCCGTTATTCAACAATTTGAGTCAATCATGGATGGTCGTCTTGATGGTTAATGATGGCCAATTTAAGCAGTATCTGCGCCAAATCAGTCTTCCGAACATAGGTGAAGAAGGGCAGAGCAAGTTGCTCAAGGCCAATGTGCTTATTGTTGGCTGTGGGGGACTTGGAACCGCAGCGAGCATGTATTTAGTAGGGGGCGGAGTAGGCAGTGTAACTATTGCTGACGATGATGCAGTTGAGATTTCTAACTTACCTCGACAGGTAACTTATCACGCGAAAGATGTTGGATTCGCTAAAGTCGAATGTTTGAAGGCCAGCCTGAAGCAACAGAATCCAGATATTAGAGTGCGAAGTATTAACAAAAAGCTTGATGGCAATCAGTTGTTATTAGAGATCACTTTAGCGGATGTTGTGGTTGATTGCTCAGATAACCTAGCAACTAGACATGCCATAAATGCTTACGGTAAACAAAGTAACACCGACCTCGTTAGCGCAGCAGCAATCGGTTGGAACGGGCAACTCAGTGTTTTTCCGTTCTCATCGACTCGTGAGATTGCCTGTTATCGGTGCTTGTATCCCTTTGATGAAATCAAAGGCAGCAGCCGATGTTCAGAGTCATCTGTCATGGGGCCAGTGGTTGGCATGATGGGACTTTACCAAGCTCTAGAAACGATAAAGTTGCTTGCAGGTGTCCACCCTCAGGTTACCCAGAAAAAAACACCGACATTGAAGTTATTCGATGGACTAAATGGTCAATGGCAAACACTACAGATTGCTCGTGAGCAAACTTGTACGGTTTGCTCCACCGACTGAGTACACCATGGTGTGTAGTCACAGATTTTGCACGCGAGAACAAAAATGATTCAAGTAACAGTTAATAACACATTACAGAATACGAAAAGAGACAGCCTACTCGAGGATCTTATTAAAGGTCTCGATATCGATACCCATGGGTGTGCCATTGCGGTCGATGACCAAATTGTGCCACGAACTGAGTGGTCGACGTTTGTCGTCAAAAATGACATGTCCATTAACATCTTCCAAGCCATTGCAGGGGGCTAATTCATGCTAACAATTGCCAATAAAACTTTTGAATCACGTCTGTTTACTGGAACCGGAAAGTTCTCGGATCAGTCTCTTATGGTTCAGGCTATTGCGGAAAGTGGTTCACAGCTAGCGACGATGGCGCTCAAGCGCGTAGATCTACAAGGTCAGGATGACAACATCTTACGACCATTGATTGAGAACAAGATTAATCTGTTGCCTAACACTTCAGGCGCTAAGAATGCCAAAGACGCCATCTTCGCTGCACATCTTGCTAGAGAAGCATTGGGCACGAATTGGCTGAAGTTAGAGATTCACCCAGATCCGAAGTACTTACTACCAGACCCGATCGAGACGTTAAAAGCTGCCGAGCAGCTAGTTAAAGATGGATTCGTCGTTCTGCCATATTGTCATAGTGATCCAACGCTATGTAAGCATCTTGAGGAAGTAGGGTGTGCCGCTGTGATGCCACTTGGAGCTCCAATAGGAAGCAACAAAGGCATCGTCAGTAGAGACTTTTTAGAAATTATAATCGAACAAGCGAACGTTCCGGTTGTGGTTGATGCAGGTATCGGGGCACCATCACATGCAGCGCTTGCGATGGAAATGGGGGCTGATGCTGTCTTGGTCAATACCGCTATCGCTGCTGCCGCTGATCCGGTTGCTATGGCTAAAGCGTTTAAGCTAGCAGTAGAGTCAGGAAGACTAGCATACGAAAGTGGTCTAGCAGGTACCGTAAATCATGCCGTGGCCTCGAGTCCGCTAACCGCGTTTCTAGATTCAGAGTAGGAGAGCAAAATGAGCTTTGTTCAGGAGCATGCTAAGTATAACTGGGATGATATTCGTCTTTCTATTTATGCGAAATCGGCGCGTGATGTAGAGCGAGCACTGTCTAAACCGCGACTCGACTTAGAAGACTTTAAGGCACTTATTAGTCCTGCCGCAGAACCCTACTTAGAACAAATGGCTCAGCGTTCATATGCATTAACTCGAAAGCGATTCGGGTACACCATGTCCATGTATATACCTTTGTACCTTTCCAACTTGTGCGCCAATGCTTGTACCTATTGCGGTTTTTCAATGGAAAATCGCATTAAACGAAAGACGCTCAGTACTGAAGAAATAGAGCGTGAGTGCGACGTAATCAAACAGATGGGTTTCGACAATATTCTTTTGGTCACAGGTGAGCACGAGAACAAAGTAGGTATGAAATACTTCCAACAAGTGTTGCCAGAAATCAAAAAGCACTTTAGCTATTTGGCGATGGAAGTTCAGCCTTTGGATACCCAAGAGTATGCGTCCCTAAAACAGCACGGCCTCGATGCTGTCATGGTTTATCAGGAAACGTATCATCGCTCTACATATGCGCAGCACCATCTTCGCGGCAATAAAATGGATTTCAACTACCGACTTGAAACGCCTGATAGATTGGCACAAGCAGGAATCGACAAGATCGGCATTGGTTCACTAATAGGATTAGAAGAGTGGCGCACCGATTGTTTCTTTGTTGCAGCCCACCTTCAGTACTTAGAGAGCCGTTATTGGAAGACACGATACTCAATTTCTTTTCCGCGACTTCGACCTTGTGAGGGCGCATTACAACCGAAATCGGTGATGACAGATAAGCAACTAGTGCAGCTTATCTGCGCCTACCGCTTGTTCAACAATGAAGTCGAACTCTCACTGTCGACTCGTGAATCCGCGACCTTCCGCGATCAGGTTTACCCACTAGGTATCACGAGTATTAGTGCAGCATCAAAAACTCAGCCAGGTGGCTACGCGGATGACCAAGAAGAGCTAGAACAGTTCGCAATCAGTGATGAGCGCAGTGCTGCTATGGTTGCTGAGTCGGTGAAACGTGTTGGTATGGAACCGGTTTGGAAAGACTGGCATCAGTCCTACTCAGGTTAGATGTCTAACCATGTTTCACGTGAAACCAAAAAAGGCGCTGGAATTCCAGCGCCCTTTTATTTCTTCGAGCCTAACGAGCTAGAGCGGTTGGCAAGCTGTTTCCAGCCAAGCTAGTGCATCACAGGTAACTAGTGGTGAAACGTCATTCCACACTTTTTGGTGATAGTCGTTCAACCAAGTGATTTCTGTTTCCGTTAGCATATCAGCCACGATGTTGCGCTTGTCGATAGGGCATCGAGTAAGTGACTCGAAACCAAACATAGAACTATCACCAGCTGTTGCTTTCTCAACGACCAACTCAAGGTTCTCGATACGAATACCGAACTCATCTGCACGGTAGTATCCTGGTTCGTTTGATAGCACCATACCAGGTACTAGCGGCGTATTGTTTACGGCTTTCGCGATGCGCTGCGGTCCTTCGTGAACACTCAGGAAGTGGCCGACACCATGGCCAGTGCCATGGTCATAATCAAAACCATTTGCCCACAAATGTTGACGAGCTAGAACGTCCAGTTGATGACCACAAGTACCCTTCGGGAATAGTGCGGTAGCCAGACCAATGTGACCTTTTAGTACCAATGTAAACTGGCGCTTCATCTCATCTGTTGGGGTACCTATCGCAATGGTACGCGTGATGTCAGTGGTACCATCGAGGTACTGGCCACCTGAATCAACCAAGTACAAGGTATCTTGAACTAGCGATCCAGGAACCTCTTGATTCGCATGGTTGTAGTGACACATGGCCGCGTTACCTGCGGAGGCAGAAATAGTATCGAAACTAAGATCTATCAAAGTTGGATCAACTCGGCGGAATGCTTCCAACTTGTCACTGACTACTGCTTCATCAGAAAGGTTGCCTTTAGCGACTTCACTATCGAGCCAGCTTAAAAAGTTAACCATTGCTGCGCCGTCGCGCACATGGCTGCTACGCATGCCTTCAACTTCAACGCTGTTCTTGGCCGCTTTTGGCATTAAACATGGGTCAGCAAGGTCGAGAAGTTTGGCACCATATTGCTCCAACTTTAGCTGAAACCAAGCATTACTTGTCGCTGGGTCTAGGGTGACTTTTTTGCCTTTCAACGATTCTAGTTCAGTCTCCAAAGACGATGGAAGGCAGACTTCAACACCTGCACCTACACGGTCGGTAAATTCGTTCATGTCATCGATGCGCGTTGGGTCAATAAAGAACTTAGTTGAGCCATCTGAGTAAAGGATCGCGTGAGCCAGCAATACAGGAAGACGTGAAACATCAAGACCGCGGACATTTAAAAGCCAGCAAATTGAATCAAGCTCAGTAATGATAGCGGCATCAGCGCCACTGCTTGCTAGGTTTTGTGCTAGCTGGGTACGTTTATCTAGGCTTGATTGGCCGACCTTGTCTAGTGGCATTAAACGAACGTTACTTAATTGAGCAGCTGGGCGATCGCTCCAGAAAAGATCAATTGGGTTATCGTTAACAGCAACCAGTTCGTAGCGACCTGCAAGTTTTTCTAGTGCATTCTGGTACCAGTTACCTCTATGCATGCGAGGGTCTACACCGATTCGAGCACCGAGCTCAAGAGTTTCAATCGACCAATCCAGCGGTGGCTGCTCGATAAGGTGACAGTATTCAAAACTATCTGCTGGAACTTGCTTACGAACTTGAACCGTGTAGCGACCATCGACAAAAATAGCGGCTCTATCTCGCGTGACAACAGCAGCACCCGCAGAGCCGGTAAATTGAGTTAGCCAATGAAGACGCTCGTTATGAGCGGGTACGTACTCGCCTAAGTACTCATCTTCATGAGCAACAATAAACGCATCGAGGTCGTTGTTAGAAAGCCAAGATTGAATCTGTTCAACACGGCCAGAAATATGTTCCTGCATCTGTAGTTCCTTTGTCATGGCGAAATAGGTCACCTTGCTATTATTTTGGTCTATAAGCTAGCGCTTCTGTGGACGATATACAAACGATTCTGCGAGTCGGTTAGCAGGCTCTGCGTGTCGCCTAACGTAAGTGAAGCGTCTTTTGTCGAATGATGTCGATAAGCCAATTGAGCGCCGGATCGCGATCTCTATCTTTGTGCCAAAATAGAGTGTAAGCCATTGGAGGAAATTCGAGTGGCAATGGAAGCACACGCAATCCCATTTGCTCGGCAACAAGATGAACAAAATGCCGAGGAGCGGTAAACACAAAGTCAGTGTAACTGCACAGCGCAGCAGCATTGTTGAAATCAGGTACAGTGATAGCGATATCGCGTTCCTTTCCCATGTCGGCGAGTTTGTAATCTAGAAGCCAGCGATCGCTACCATCGCAGCGCACCTGTACATGACGCATTGACAGATAGGTTTCAAGATCCCAAGGTTTAGTGAGTACAGGATGATCGGTTCGTACTAAACACATTTGATTATCCCGGTAGACTTCTAACTCCTGAATGTCTTCTGGCGGCAGTAGGGTTCTCTGAGCATCACGGATGTCGATGTCTTTGCCGGTGATCCCTAAATCTAGTTCGCCTTTTTGCATTTGCTCGAACGTGGCTTCATTCCATGCATGAGTGCTTATGCTCAGGTTAGGTCCTTGGCTAAATATTGCAGGGAGAAAGTGAGGCATGATGAGAGGATAAACGCTTTCTACCGCAGCTATGTGAAATCGGTATTCACTTGACGTTGGGGAAAACTCTGGCGGTGCAGTGATGGCCTGCATATGAGCCATTAGCACATCTAACTTGGGCTTAAGTTGCAGCGCGCGAGCTGTCGGAGATAATCCGTGGGCGTGGCGAGTGAAGAGTGGATCGTCAAACAGTTCACGCAGTTTCGATAATGACTTACTCACCGCGGATTGCGTTAGGCATAACCGACTCGCAGCGCGGGTCACATTGCATTCTTCAAGTAGCACTGACAGGCACAAGAGTAGGTTGAGGTCGATCCGACTTAGCTTTTCTAGGTTCATCGTGTGAAATTCCTCGTAGGAATAATGCTAATGAGTATAAACCATTTCTGCTCATATCTTAATGGATATAGAATTGCGTCTTCATTAACTCGTTTTACTATTGCTAAGAGGCACCCCGTTGCAAACCACACCTTCGAAAGTCCAACTTGCTGCATTAGTGATGTTGGTATTTTTTAGCCCTTTGGCCATCGACATCTATTTGCCAGCGTTAACGCAAATTTCTTCTACGTTTGATGTAGCTCATACGCGTGCTCAAGATACGATTACATGGTTTTTGTTTGCTATGGGTGTAGGACAGCTGTTCGCGGGACCACTTGCCGATAAACTCGGACGTCGAACGGTTGCCCTTGGCGGCATAGTGATCTACGGCTTGAGTGCTTGCTTGGCGTGGGCAGCTCAATCCATTGAGTGGATGCTAGTCGCAAGGCTGCTACAAGGCTTGGGTGCGTGCGCGACATCTGTGGCAGCCTTTGCAACCGTTCGCGATATGTTTGGACCAGAGCGTAGTGGCAAGATGATCAGCTACCTTAACGGAGCTATTTGTTTTATCCCTGCATTGGCGCCGATTTTAGGCAGCTATCTAACGCAGCAGTTTGGATGGCGTGCGAACTTCAGCTTCATGGCGGGTTTTGCGTTGTTCGTAGGTGTTATGGTTGTTCTTAACATGAGAGAGACCAATCCGCAGCAAACCAATCAGAAGTATTTCGCACTATCTAGATATACCCATGTCCTTAATACGCCGACGTTCTTGTTTCATGCCACTCTGTGTTTATTGGCTATGGGTGTAATACTTGCGTATGTCACGTCTGCACCAGTGGTACTGATGGAAAACATGGGTCTGTCGATGAATGCCTTTACGTTTTGGTTTGGCCTTAATGCGGTATTTAACATCGCAGCCTGTCTGCTCGCGCCAAAAATGATGGATAAGCTTGGCACTCACAAAACACTGCAATTTGGTATCGTGACTTTGTTAGTCGCCGGAGCCTTAATGGTATGGGGAGCAGAGCTTCAAACACCGGCTTCGTTTATGGTACCTGTTATTTTGTCTTCAATAGGCTTTGCTCTCATCCTTGGAGCGGCTGCCGGTAAAGCATTGGCACCATTTGGCGATAAAGCGGGTACCGCCGCTGCTCTACTCGGACTATTCCAAATGAGTGGAGCGGGTCTGTTAGTTGGTTTGATGCAGCGTGCTGGGCTAGAAGCGCCATACATGATTGCTTTGCAGATGTGGTTGGTACTGCCAGCACTGTTCATTCTCAAAAGCAAAGTTGGCAAAGGTTGGCATCAAACAGTAAAAATTGGCTAATTAAAAAACGATTAGGTTTTCCAATTTAAGAAACGGGTGTATATTTAGCTTTATACACCCCGTATTTATTTATAACTGGATAAACGCAGTAATGTCTTTGACTACATACGAAATGGCTCGTGTTCTCGAGCAAATGGAAGAGTCTCCAGAAAAGATCATGTTTGGTAAATTGCTTAATGAATTAGGCAACCAAAGTGAAGAGCGTATTCGCAGTGCTGCAAAGCAAGTTCCAATTCATGTGCTTCGTGATATCGTTTACCAATTTCAACAAGTGATTGAGTCTCGCAAGGGTGAGCAAGTAGAAACATTGGCCAAAGAATTGGCCGAGCAAGGGATCTCAGTAGAAGAGCTGAAAGCGTTTCTTGCTAGCAAATAGTCGTTAGTTTTTAAAAAGCCTCGCATATCTATGCGAGGCTTTTTACTTTCAGTAAGCCCGACTATTTTGACTCAATAATCAGATCTTGAATCAGGTTATTTGTGAACGAATTACTTTGTCTGCAGATAGTGGTCCTGGCCCCCATACAACCACTATGAGTATCATTAACCCCCAAAGCTGGTGGTCATAGAACCCTTTCTCCCAAAGTAGTGGGTAGGAAACAACAGCAATAATATTGAATACAAACAAGATGGCAGCCATGGGTCGAGTAAATAAACCAAGCGCAATAAACACAGGCAAAATTAACTCTGCGGCCGTTCCCATATAGGCGGCTAGCTCCCACGGCAAAATAGGCACTTGGTATTCAAGCTCAAACAGATACAGAGTGCTGTCCCAAGAGCTAATCTTCGTCATTCCCGATTTAAAGAATACCCAAGCTACCCAGAGGCGACAGAATAGCAGCAGTAGGGGCACGAAGCCGCTTTGTAGCGTATCAATAAGCTTGTCATAACTAACAAGCCAGTGAGATAAGGTCGTTTTCATATCATGCTCCTTGTGAGGTGTCGTCATGGAGAGTAAATCCAGCTACAACATCCAAAGCGAATAAACTTGGTAGTGCTGTTAGAAGAGCAGGATTAATGAAGTTAAGGGGTTGTTGTGAACCGAGGGCATTGAGCAGTTCAAGAACGTTGTCGTCGAGAACGTGAAGCGTGCTGGTCGATAGTCCTTGTTTAATAATCAACACGTTTTCAGGTTGATTGATTTCAAAACCCTCTAGGTTATTGCTATGTATCGCGCTCACAAGGCTGGCGATAGCATATTGAGATTGCAGCACAATGTGATTTGGTTTCACATGAAACACTAAGTTGCCATGTTGTGCTTCTGGTACACGCTGCATGTTAACGAGTGGCTCAGTTGGTTCTTTCGCCTCATTTAGAGGGTGTTGATTGAGTGAGTCGATAGCCCACTCAAGTCTTATAACATCGATTAAATAGGGCACGGCATTAGTGATGTTATCAAGCTCAGAGACAGACTCAGCAAACCCTTTGCCATAGTCGGCGACGTTACCTGTTGTTGGTGGATGATGGATCACATGGTGTTTTGCCATCGACTGAAAACATTCCTCACCAACAAGCTGCAAGGTGATCGGGTAGCAAGCTTCGAGCACTTCACTCAAACTCAACACAAAATTGTTGCGATAAATCTGAACGCGATCATCGGCGCTAAAGTGGTCTGCGATAATGAAATGCTCTATGCCACCATCTTGGCTGCGCAAAGATTGGCTGAAAGCCGATTGCAATTCGTGAAGGCTAATCATAGTTAAGCCCTCCTCAGAGTCGTGTTGTGACACTCAACAAGCATGTCGATGGCCTTCTCTGCCTCTTCAAGTAGCACCTCGGGCGCTGGAATATCCAGATCCCACTCAATGAGTGTGTGCACGGCGGCGTGATGATTGTTCCATTGCCGGTACAGCTCCCAAACCTCATTGGAGACTCTCGCGCTGTGGGTATCAATCCAAATCTCGCCTTGCTCAAGTTGTTTGCGTGTGAATCCGGCCAAGTGGATCTCATCAACTGTGTCTGGGTCTATCGCACTTAAGTAGCGGTTGGCGTCGTAGCCATGGTTGAAGCAGGAAACATGGACATTGTTTAGGTCGAGCAGTAGGCGACAATCAGTGCGACGCTGCACTTCAGCGAGAAACTCACATTCTGGAATGGTTGAGTGCTGGAAGCGTAAATAGCTCGATGGGTTCTCAATTAATAGTGGGCGTTGAATCGCATCTTGAACCTGAAGTACGTTTCGACAAAACAGATCTAATGCCTCTTCGGTATAGGGCAGTGGCAATAGGTCATTGAAATAGTGGCCGCCATGCTCGCTCCAACTTAAATGGTCAGAAACTGCAAGTGGCTGGATATCGTTAACCAATCGCTTGAGCTGTTTTAGATGATCGGTATTTACCTTTGATGCTGAACCGAGTGATAGACCAATACCGTGGCAGCTGATATTGACCTTTTCACGAATCGCTATCAGCTGTCGATATTCAGTGCTATGGGGCTGAAAATAGTTTTCGCTGTGGATTTCTAGCCAGCCCACGTTGTGAGCGTTGTGCTCAAAATAGTCGAGGTGGGGTGTGCGTAATCCTACACCGACAAGCTGAAAGGCACGACTTCGATCCATGATGATCTCCCAGATCTGTTGGCTTCTGTGGGTAAGCTGTAGAAAACGGAAGGGGCGTATAATCACGCCCCTCCGATAGTGCTGTAACTTGAAAGCGTATGGACAAACAAAGTGAAGACAAAATGACAATCAAGCTATACAGGCCGTATTACGGCTTTTTGCACGCGAGGCAATTATGCTGACTCTGTGCTGCCGCCAACCAGTTTGTCACATAGGCCTTTAGGGACGACAACGAACGCATCTTTTTGGTTATCTTCTTTCGCAGTACCCGCACATGAGCTGGTTTTGGTTGCACAGTCATTTTGACCAGCTTTCGACACGCCGTAGCACTTTTCTTTGTCAGCTGCATGTGCTGGTGCTGCGCCAAGTGTTGCACCGCCAAGAGCGATTAGACCGGTAACTGCTGCAGTGATAGCTAGATTCGTAGTTTTCATATTACTTTCCTCGAGACTTGATCCTTGATGTTTATTTTCACAGGTCACTGTTTGCGACTTGCTTAACCAATAGGATAGGAAGCCAAAGCTAAATCTTTCAAAAAGATCAAAAAATATTTACTAAAATGTTAAATGTCATCTTATGTGTATGATATTGAAAGGGTAATTGTCTTTTAAAAAAACAGAACTTTTTCTGAAATGGTGAGACTGTTTGAGTTATAATCAACGGATATGTATAAATAACCAGTAGCTAAGACTCATCATGGATCCTTCTCTTCTTCTCGACGGTCTCAATGACAAGCAGCGTGAAGCTGTTGCAGCCCCTCTAGAGCACATGCTCGTCCTTGCCGGAGCCGGCAGTGGTAAAACGCGCGTGCTTGTGCATCGTATTGCTTGGCTTATGTCGGTTGAGAACGCCTCTCCGTTTTCCATTATGTCTGTGACCTTTACCAATAAAGCGGCTGCAGAGATGAGAGGGCGTATTGAAGAGCTGATGATGGGCAGTGCTTCTGGTATGTGGAATGGTACTTTCCACGGCATTTGTCACCGTATCCTGCGCGCGCATTATCTCGACGCTAAGCTGCCGGAAGACTTCCAAATCATCGATACCGACGATCAGCAAAGGCTATTAAAACGTCTCATAAAGGCGCAGAATCTGGATGATAAACAGTGGCCAGCACGCCAAGCAGCTTGGTGGATCAATGGCAAGAAAGATGAGGGGCTGCGACCTCAGCATATCGACAGCTACCAAGATCCGGTCACTAAGACGTATCTGCAGATCTACACCGCTTATCAAGAGGCGTGTGACCGTGCTGGGCTGGTGGACTTTGCAGAGATTTTGCTGCGTGCTCATGAACTGCTGCGTGACATCAAGTTTGTTCGCGAGCACTACCAAGCGCGCTTCAAACACATTCTGGTGGACGAGTTCCAAGACACCAACAACATCCAATACGCTTGGCTACGAATGATGACCGGCGCTGACTGTAAGGTGATGATTGTTGGTGATGATGATCAGTCTATTTATGGCTGGCGTGGTGCTAAGGTTGAAAATATCCAGAAGTTCTTGGATGAGTACCTAGGCGCGAAAACCATTCGCCTTGAGCAAAACTACCGCTCAACCAAAACCATCCTTGAAGCTGCCAACGAGCTGATTGCCAACAATACTGAACGTATGGGTAAGGAGCTATGGACGGAAGGTAACGAGGGTGAAAAGATTTCCGTTTACTCTGCGTATAACGAGCTGGATGAAGCGCGTTTTGCCGTGGGTAAGATTAAAGAGTGGCAAGATAAAGGCGGCAGCCTGACAGACTGCGCCATGCTATATCGAAACAACGCCCAATCCCGTGTTCTGGAAGAAGCCTTGATCCAAGCGCAGCTGCCATACCGAATCTATGGTGGTATGCGATTCTTCGAGCGTCAAGAAATCAGAGATGCCTTGGGCTATTTGCGCTTGATGGCCAATCGCAACGATGACGCTGCATTTGAGCGTATTGTGAATACGCCGACTCGTGGGTTGGGGGATAAAACCTTAGATACCATTCGTTTCGCCGCTCGTGATCGTGGGGCAACACTATGGGAAGCAAGTATTGCACTGCTCGATGAGAAGGTTCTCGCTGGGCGAGCAGCAGGTGCGTTGTCGCGTTTTATTGAGCTTATCAACGCACTCGAAGACGACACGTTTGAATCGCCGCTTCATGAGCAAACTGACCATGTGATTAAGACCTCTGGGCTATTTGCTATGTACGAGCAAGAAAAGGGCGAGAAGTCTAAGGCACGCATTGAAAACTTGGAAGAGCTGGTAACGGCAACGCGTCAGTTTGAGAAACCTGAAGAAGCAGACGATATGACGCTGCTGACGGCGTTCTTAACCCATGCAGCGTTAGAAGCCGGTGAAAGTCAAGCTGATGAGTTTGATGATGCGGTGCAACTAATGACACTGCATAGTGCCAAAGGTCTCGAGTTCCCAATGGTGTTTATGGTGGGTGTTGAAGAGGGCATGTTCCCTAGCCAGATGTCGGCAGAGGAAGCGGGCAGGTTAGAGGAAGAGCGTCGCCTCTGTTATGTGGGTATGACCCGGGCGATGGAAAAGCTGTTCATCACCTATGCCGAGATGCGTCGCTTGTACGGTCAAGATAAGTATCACAAGCCATCGCGCTTTATTCGCGAGTTGCCAGAAACGTGTCTGCAAGAAGTTCGCATGAAGGCGCAAGTAAGCCGTCCAACGACAGCGGGTCGTTTTAGTCAAACAGAAGTAAAAAATAACTTCAACGAAACGGGCTTTAATCTAGGTGAGCGTGTGATGCACCCGAAATTTGGTGAAGGAACGATCATCAACTTTGAAGGAAGTGGTCCACAAAGCCGTGTGCAAGTCGCCTTTAATGGTGAGGGTATTAAGTGGTTGGTGACGCAGTACGCCAAGCTGGAAAAGCTATAACCGACTGGCTATGGAATTATAAGTGCAAAAGGAGCTTAGTTATGAGCTCCTTTTTTGTGTCATACGGATTTGAATTATTGAATTTTAGATAAAGAAAAACCCCGAGGGCTTGCGCCCTGCGGGGTTATAGCTTTACTCGCAGCAATCCGGCTACTAATAGTGCTCCATGCATCTAATCCATGATAGTGTGCTGTATTCCGTCAGCTTAGTCCTTTCGTCGCCTTCCTAGCGGTGTCCTAATGATCTTATCCTGATCGGCTAACAATCCTCGTTAGCGCACTTCACTTGTTCCCTGAGCGGTGTCCCTGACATCATCCTGATGCTAAGTCCTTGCCTCATCCAGAGGTGTCCATTGTCTTTCCTTAGTAGTAACCATCCTAGTTACTATTGCGTCCATTCAATGTCCAATTTGCTATCCATGCCGATCATTCATCCTGAATAACCGTATCTTCTTCCTGAAGATGCCCAAATCCCTGAGCGTTTCCTGTTCCGTGTCAGCATCCTTCCGACATGGTTGATATTAAACTAAACTGGCCTCGGAGCAATCCAATCAAGCAGTAATAATCCATTGTCTCAACAAAGAAAAATTACCCCTTCCCATTTAAAAACAATGACTTATGATATTTTAGGGTGGAATGCTTGTAGCACGAAGCGATAAACACCTAAGCCTTTGTGAGAGATCTCGCACACGTCGCGTGTCGAATGGCGCAAAATACCCTAAAGGCTGGAAATCACCTGTGTGAAGATGGTCACACCAATTCCCGAAAACAGCACGCCACACAGACCATCGATGTAGATGGCGGCAGAGCCTAGCTTGCGTTGCATGCGCTTAGTCGACAGCGCCCAAGCCAAAAAGGAGAACCAGGCCAAGGAAAGCGACCATAGAATCACGAGTGCGGCCACTTTACCCGGAATCGACATGGCAGATGGCACCAAGCTAGACATCAAGCTGATAAAGAACACTAAGGCTTTCGGGTTGAGAATATTGGTGGTAAAGCCACGAGAGAACGCTTGTCTTCGACTTGAAAGCAGAAGACTTGGGTCATTGGCAAGATCACTTGACTGGTGGCGCTGCGGCCATCTACTCCATACGGAGCGTAAGGCGCCGATACCTAGGTAAAGCAAATAGCTGCCGCCAGCGATTTGCACGACGGCAAACAATGTGGGGTGCTGATGAACGATATAGCTAACGCCCGTTAGACTGAAAATCGAGTGCAGCAAGATGCCAAACGACAACCCCAGAGCAATATAAAAACCAGTCTGGCGTCCAAATCGAGTCGCGTTTTGTACCACAAGCGCAAAGTCTGGTCCTGGGCTCATAAGCGCAACAAAGTGCACCGTAGCCAGTGTCATTAGGATAGTAATTTCATTCATGATCGTTCTAAGAAAACTAAGTTAGTTAATGTTTGAAGGAGAAACGCCATAGACGTTTCGAAATGCCTTACTAAAGTGTGCTTGGTCGTAAAAACCGGTTTGCAGTGCGACTTGAATTGCGCTCTTTCCGGCCTTCATCAGTGTCATACTCTTCTCAAGCCTTAGTCTGGTTAGCCAAGCATGCGGTGACATACCGGTTGCCAGTTTAAATTGGCGATGAAACTGCCTTGGGCTCAAATCGCAAAGTTTAGCAAGCTGCTCTAGGCGGATTGCTTGGTCGAGGTTTGCCATTACATAGTCTCGAATTAGCTTGAGCGATTTAGTACCAATGGCATGTGTCTCGGTAGAGAGTGGTTTGCCGTGTCGGTCTAGTATGTTCTGAAAGCTATCTAGAGGAATGCAATCCAGCGCTAAGGCACTCACTTGGTTGGTACTGAGCGTTTGATGCGTATCCAGCAGTGAGCGAAACAATCCAGGCTCGCGAACAATGGGTGAGTGAAAGCCCAAACCGCCTGAGCTGTTACTCATCGAAAATTGTGTTAGCCAAGGTGGAGAAACCGCCAGGACTTTTACCTCATAGCCTTCTTCAAAGCGCGCTTGCCCGTCATGGAGCTCATCCGGTGGCATCAAGACCAAGTCTCCAGGGCCACTGGTGTACGACGAACCTTTTAGCTGAAACTGCTGCTGACCACTGACAATCAACCCAAAGTGATAGTCAAGATGGTAGTGCTTCTGAAATGCAAACTTTTTGTACGAGCCGTTAATGAGATTAATATCTGGGATCGGCGACGACAGGTAGTCTATCTTCTCCATATGATCTCCTTCTATTAATAACATTGGCTCCAGTATAGGAGGTGAAAAGGCGAGGTGTCTTGTAAAAAATGGACACCTCACACATCAAATTTCGGTCTTAACGCTTCTTGTTGGCTCGGTTGGTTTTTAGTCCATCAAAGCTAAACACCACCAATGCACCCCAGATGAAGGCAAAGGTGAGCGCTTTATCTAAGGTAAAGGCCTCGCCATACACGAGTGCGGCCAGTAAGAACATTAAGCTAGGACCAATGTATTGGAAAAAGCCAAGAGTCGACAGCTTCAAGCGCGTCGCGGCACCGGTAAAGCACAATAGTGGCAGTGTGGTGATGATACCTGCTGAGATTAGCAGTACGTTCAGTGTCGTGCTGTTGTCCATCATATTTGAGGTCGCCGTATCCGCGATGAACAGCACGTAGATAGCGGCTGCTGGCAGCATCACTAAGGTTTCAATGAACAGCCCTGTTTGCGCATCTAAACTGACTTTTTTACGCAGCAAGCCGTATAAACCAAAGCTCATTGCCAGCGCAAGGGCAACAACGGGTACCGAGCCAAATGCAATAAGCTGAATCAGAACACCGATGGTAGCAAGTGCGACCGCAAACCACTGCAGTTTTCTGAGTCTTTCACCCAAGAACAGCATGCCGAGTATTACGTTGATGAGCGGGTTGATGTAGTAACCCAGGCTAGCATCGAGCATGTGATTGGAGTTAACCGCCCAGATAAAGATAAGCCAGTTAACACCAACCAGTAGTGCGGTGGTGACTAAGTAAGCCATCTTCTTTTTTGAACGCAGCACATCGCGAACGCTGCGCCATCGTCGACCAAAATGAAGCAAGACGGTCAGTAACACAAATGACCAGATCACACGGTGACTGAGAATTTCTAAGGGAGAGACGCTGCCTAGTGCTTTAAAGTAGATAGGGGCAATACCCCACATTGTGTAAGCACCGATGGCGAGTAAAACGCCTTGTTTGGCTCTTTGTTGTTCTTCTAATGACATGCAAATTTTCTCAAGAGCAGGTCTGTGACCATAAAAGGGGAGGAAAGCGTTTGAGTATAACGTGTTGTGTAGTTTTGGACTATTTAATGCTCGATCTGATGCTACTTTTTCTTCACCTCGCAGAGTAAATTGAGTTTCCTTCAAGTGACAACCCCTCTACAATGTAGCGTTTTCGACCAATCAAAGACTTTCATCAGGATATTGCATGACCGCTGTACTCGCTGCAGAACAATCTGAATCGTCACCCAGTTCGCAGTCGGTCTTAGAGTCCGTTTTCGGCTATCAAGAGTTCCGTCCGGGACAGCAAGAGGTTATCGATAGTGCCATTGCGGGTAACGATGGCCTAGTTATCATGCCAACCGGTGGCGGTAAATCGCTGTGTTATCAAATTCCAGCCTTGGTGAGACCCGGTGTGACACTGGTTATCTCGCCACTAATTTCTCTGATGAAAGATCAAGTTGACCAACTCAAAGCTGACGGCGTCGCTGCAGAGTGCATTAACTCGACTCAGTCGAGGGAGGCGTTGATTGATATCTATCGCCGCATGAACAGTGGACAGATCAAGTTGGTGTATGTGTCACCAGAGCGCGTGTTGATGCACGACTTCATCGAAAGATTAGAGCATATTGAGCTGTCGATGATTGCAGTGGATGAAGCGCACTGTATTTCTCAGTGGGGGCACGATTTTCGCCCTGAGTATGCCGCGCTTGGTCGACTAAAAGAGCAATTTCCCTATATACCAGTTGTGGCGCTGACTGCAACGGCCGACGATGCCACTCGCAAAGACATCATCCACAGACTCAATCTGCAAAACCCTCAAGAATACTTGGGCAGTTTTGATAGACCCAATATTCGCTACACCTTGGTCGAGAAGCATAAGCCTGTCTCACAGATCGTGCGCTTTCTTGGCGAGAACAAGGGCGGCAGCGGAATCATCTATTGTGGTAGTCGTAAGAAAGTGGAAATGCTCACGGAAAAGCTGTGTGGCAACCACATCCGAGCGGCGGGTTATCACGCCGGAATGGACATTGATGAGCGTGCTTATGTTCAGGATGCGTTTCAGCGCGACGATATTCAGGTCGTGGTGGCGACAGTGGCCTTTGGTATGGGCATTAATAAGCCGAATGTGCGCTTTGTCGCTCACTTTGATATCCCACGTAATATTGAGTCTTACTACCAAGAGACTGGCCGAGCCGGGCGCGATAGTTTGCCCGCAGAAGCGATGATGCTTTACGATCCTGCCGACATGGGTTGGCTGCGCCGCATGGTGGATGAAAAGCCCGAGGGACCACAAAAGCAGGTCGAGAGTCATAAGCTTAATGCAATGAGCGCCTTTGCTGAGGCGCAAACCTGTCGTCGTCAGGTACTGCTTAATTACTTTGGTGAGTACCGAGAGCAGCCTTGTGGTAACTGCGACATCTGCTTGGATCCACCTAAGCATTTTGATGCTACCCAAGAAGCACAAAAGGCGCTCTCTTGTGTCTATCGCGTAAATCAAAGCTTTGGTATTAGTTACGTCGTGGAAGTGCTGCGTGGTATGTCGAATATCCGTATTCGCGAGCATGGTCATGACAAGTTAACCACTTATGGCATCGGCCGAGATCATAGTCATGACTACTGGGTGAGTATCTTTAGGCAACTGGTGCACAAAGGGTTACTGAGTCAGAACATCACTCGAAACTCTACGTTGCAGCTTACAGAAGAAGCGCGTCCTCTGCTACGCGGTGAAACCACGCTAGAGCTTGCCGTACCAAGGCTCGATACCGCCGCGCGCAGCGCAAAATCCGATAAGCTGGCATCGAAACACTACGACAAGAAGTTGTTTGCCAAACTACGTAAACTGCGTAAGTCGATTGCCGATGAAGATGGCTTGCCACCGTATGTGGTGTTCAGTGACGCTACCTTGATTGATATGGCAGAAATCTTACCGACCTCGTATGGTGAAATGCTTGCCGTGAACGGGGTGGGTGAGCGCAAGTTAGAAAAGTATGCCGATCCTTTCCTAGACTTAATACAGGAGCATTTAACTGGTCATGGCTGATTTTGGTCTTCGAGAATACATTGAAGAGGAAGGCAAACTGCTTATCGTTACTCCTTCCTTTGATTTTGATAGCTTTGATTCACTAGCGATGTCGATGCTCGATCTGCTCGGCGCAACTGTGGTTGAAAAGCAGTGGGACGCAGACATTCACTCTTGGCTGGTGGATTTTGAAGGCTGCCGCATGCTTTTAAAAGGTGAGCACTACAGTGAATCAATGTGGCTTGAGGCTTTAGATATCTCTGCGAGCAAAGAAGAGTTTGATTTCTTAGAGGGGCTATTTCGTCGCGGCTTTTGACATAACGCATTCAGTCGTTAGCTCGAAAACGTTTGCTATATTATCCTCTATTGCGCGCCAAGTTGATTAATGTATAATCGCCCGCCGCTGAGCTTAGTTAATCAAACAATGAGTTAAATAAGCGGCACAACAAACCATTTTATTAGTCACTCGAGGCTTTGCCTCAACTTGGGTTCCCTCAACCCCAAGCAAAACGAAAAAGGTACAATATGAACTCGTTTTCCCCTGCGCAGCAGCGCAAAGCCCTGACATTTCTTGTTTTATTTCACTTGGTGATCATCGCATCCAGTAATTACTTGGTGCAGCTACCGTTTACTATTTTCGGTTTCCACACCACGTGGGGCGCATTTACTTTCCCATTCATTTTCCTTGCGACCGATCTGACCGTACGTATCTTTGGTGCTGGTTTAGCCCGTAAGATCATCTTCTTGGTCATGCTGCCTGCGTTGGCGGTGTCGTATGGATTATCAGTATTGTTCTTTGAAGGGCAGTTCCAAGGCTTTGGACACTTAGGTGAATTTAACCTGTTTGTTGCTCGTATCGCTGCGGCAAGTTTTATGGCTTACCTGTTGGGACAAATCCTAGATGTGCATGTTTTCAACCGCCTGCGCCAAATGAAGCAGTGGTGGGTGGCTCCGACATGTTCAACACTGTTTGGTAACGCGCTGGATACGCTGGCTTTCTTTGCTATCGCATTCTACCAAAGCCCAGATCCGTTCATGGCAGAGCATTGGACGGAGATCGCCTTGGTCGATTACGGCTTTAAACTGGTGATCAGTCTTGGTCTGTTCGTTCCAATGTACGGCGTGCTGCTCAACTTCTTGGTGAAGAAGCTTACTGCAGTGAACCCAGACTTAAAGGTGAGCGGTGTAAAAGCCTAATGAATCTCTAGAAGCTAAATATAAAAAATCCCGAACGGTTTGGTTCGGGATTTTTTTTACAGCAATAGACTTAAACAGTTTGAGTCAGGATTAGACCGCCTGAATCGTCAGTGGCCAACCAGCATCTGACTGTCGGTTAGACTCGATTTCCAGCCCTGCTGCTGACAGAGGATGGGCTTCTAACCACTGCTTGTCGATAGAGAGCGTTAGGCTATTGCCCTCACATTGCACCGCAAATCGAGGCTGCAGATCACGCTGACGGCGGTGAGTAATGATCACCGATAAGCGCAGCAGTCGCAGTACACGCTCGGCACTTTGTGTCGATAGAGCATGCTGCGATGGCAGTGGTGTTAGCTGGTCTTTGTATCGACGAACCACTTCACTAAGCAGATGCTTTTGCGCGCGAGTGAAACCCGGTAAATCTAAGTTTTGAAGTAAGTACGCACTATGCTCACCGGCCTTTTTAAAGTTCAAGGTTAGGCCGATTTCATGCAACTTTGATGCAGCTTCAAGCAGGGCAACGGCATGTGGCTCTTCAATCCAGCTTTCATTGCCACAGCTTACTAATAAGCTGGTGGCGGTAGCAGCAACTTGATCGCCGTATTCCACATCGAGCTGACAACGGGTTTGCACGCTGTTGATGGTGCGCGCACGAATGTCATCTTGTTGCAGCTCTTCAACCATGTCATACACCATGCCCTCGCGTAGCGCGCCGCCAGCAAGAGTCATGGAATCGATATTGAGTAGCTCAAATATGGCAATCAATATAGATAGGCCGCTCGGGAACACCAAAGCGCGCTCTAGAGTTAGACCATCAATGTCGAGCTCTTCAAGATGATCGGCTTGCATCGCTTGTTTTTGCAGTCGCTTTAGTTTGGCATGAGTGATGACCTCATCCATACCTTGCGCCAGCATGATCTCTTGCAGGGCTTGTACTGTGCCACTGGCACCAACACATACATCCCATCCCAATCCCTGATACTGCTCGAGAATTGGGGCGAGCGTCTGTTTGGCACCTTCGATAGCACGTTCGAAGTTCGCTTTGTTCAGCTGGCGGTCTTTAAAGTAACGCTCTAGCCAAGTGACGCAGCCCATTTTCAGGCTGGTCAATGCTTTTGGCTCGAATCCTTCGCCAATTATGAGCTCGGTACTGGCACCACCAATATCGACTACAAGGCGACGGCCAGTACCGCCAGACGTATGAGCTACACCTTTATAGATGGTCGCTGCTTCTTCTTCACCGCTGATCACTTGGATTGGGTAACCCAAGATTTGATCGGCTTTGGTTAGGAATACATCGACATTAGTTGCGGTACGTAGTGTTGCGGTACCAACAATACGGATGTTTTCCTTTGGAATGTCCTGAAGTCGTTCCGCGAAAAGACTTAGGCAATCCCAACCACGCTGCATCGCTTCTTGACTGAGAGCCATCTCATCATCAAGGCCTGCGGCCAAACGTACTTTGCGCTTAATCTTGGCCATGGTCTGAATGCTGCCATCGATATGACGCACAACCAACATGTGGAAACTGTTGGAGCCAAGATCGATAGCCGCATACAAAGGTGAAGAATTCACTGCAAGACTCATAAAAACTGCTTACTTCCTGTTCAGATTACTGCTTATGTCAGATCTCGGTCTATTAAGACCTTGGTGATCTTGGCCTTCTTTGAGGCTTTCTGTTTGATGGTCGTGAACCACCTGTATTAGTGCGACGAGGGCCTGAGTTGCGGCTCTTCATAACAAGTGGAGCAGGCAGCTCGGTCAACAGTGCGCTTGAGTCATAGTCAGACACTGGGATTGAGTGCTCGATATATTCTTCAATCGCTGGTAGGTTGATCGCGTATTCTTCACAAGCAAAGCTGATTGAGTGACCACTTGCACCAGCACGACCTGTACGGCCAATACGGTGCACGTAATCTTCACAGTCGTCAGGTAGGTCGTAGTTGAATACGTGCGTAACTTGAGGAATATGTAGACCACGCGCTGCAACATCCGTTGCAACCAGAATGTCTACATCGCCTTTTGTGAATTGCTCAAGGATCTTTTCACGCTTCTTCTGCGGAACATCTCCAGTTAAAAGACCAACGCGGTGTCCGTCAGCGGCAAGGTGACCCCACACTTTTTCACACTTATGTTTAGTGTTGGCAAAGATAATGGCGCGATCGGGCCACTCTTCTTCCAAAAGCGTTTGCAGTAGAGCCATTTTTTCATTGTTCGATGGGTAGAACAGCTCTTCTTGAATGCGGTGACCCGTTTTTTGCTCAGGCTCAACAACCACGTGTTCAGGGTTATGCATGTGTTCGAACGCTAGCTCTTGTACACGGTATGACAAGGTCGCAGAGAACAGCATGTTGAGACGGTCTTTAGGCTCAGGCATACGGCGGAACAAAAAGCGAATGTCTTTAATAAAGCCAAGGTCGAACATACGATCGGCTTCATCAAGAACCACAGCTTGAATGTTGTTGAGGTTAAATACTCGTTTCTTATAAAAGTCGATAATACGACCACAAGTACCGATTAGGATATCGACACCATCTTCAAATTTCGCTAGCTGTTTGTCGTAGCTATCGCCCCCATACGCTAGTGCTGTTTTTAGACCCGTGCTTTCAATGAGCGGTTTCGCATCATTGTGGATCTGAATAGCAAGTTCGCGCGTTGGAGCCATGATGATCGCGCGCGGTTGTGTCGCTTTGCGGCCTTCATGTTCAGGCGTATTTAACAGATGGTTAAAGGTAGCAGTGAGAAACGCAAGCGTTTTTCCCGTCCCGGTTTGGGCTTGTCCTGCAATATCTTGGCCGGCGAGCAGTACCGGCAGCGCCAAGGCTTGGATCGGGGTACAGTATTCGAACCCTTTTTTTTCCAATCCTTCAATGATTTGGGGGTGTAACTCCAAATCGGCGAACTTTTGCTCTGTGATATGCGTCTTTTTCATCGGTATAGAATATCAGCTTAAGCTTGCAATACGAAGGTAAATACATTCCAATAGGAGATCTAATTGTTGGTGATTATCTCATCAATACAAAAAATATCGGAGTGAAAGATGAGTGAAAAGATTTTGCAGCTGACGGATGACGGTTTTGAAACTGACGTAATTAATGCTGCAGGCCCGGTTCTTGTTGACTTCTGGGCGGAGTGGTGTGGTCCTTGTAAGATGATTGCCCCAATCCTCGATGAAATCGCAGATGAGTACGAAGGCAAACTCACTATCGGCAAGCTAAACATCGACCAAAACGCAGGTACTCCACCTAAGTTTGGTATCCGTGGCATTCCAACGCTACTACTTTTCAAAGATGGCGGAGTGGCAGCAACGAAGGTTGGCGCACTGTCTAAAACTCAGCTAAAAGAGTTCTTAGACGAGAACTTATAATGAGAAGTAACGAAAACCGTGTATCTTAACAAATACACGGTTTTGTTTTTTTCAAAGCTAGACTAGACTCTTTTTTAGTGATAATTTATCGCACGTTAATTAAACAAGTGTTCACTTCTTGGTCGATCCTGTGACCAAATCCTTCTTAACAACAAAACAGATCCTATTTTGACTAAACAAACATCCACCACAATGAACTTAACAGAATTGAAGAACAGACCTGTTTCTGAGCTCGTTAAACTTGGCGAATCTCTTGGTCTGGAAAACTTAGCTCGTCTGCGTAAGCAAGACATCATCTTCGCCATTTTAAAAGCCCATGCGAAAAGTGGTGAAGATATCTTTGGTGACGGGGTCTTAGAGATTCTTCAAGATGGTTTTGGTTTCCTGCGTAGCGCAGACAGTTCATACCTTGCTGGCCCAGATGATATCTACGTTTCTCCAAGTCAGATCCGTCGTTTCAACCTGCGTACAGGTGACTCGATTGCCGGTAAGATTCGACCACCAAAAGATGGCGAGCGCTATTTCGCACTTCTAAAAGTAAACACTGTTAACGCTGACAAGCCAGATAACGCGCGTAACAAGATCCTGTTTGAAAACCTAACCCCTCTGCATGCTAACGAACGCATGACTATGGAGCGTGGTAATGGCTCAACAGAAGACATCACCGCACGTGTTCTTGATCTCGCGTCACCAATCGGTAAAGGTCAACGTGGTCTCATCGTTGCACCACCTAAAGCGGGTAAAACCATGCTGCTGCAAAACATCGCGCAGAGCATTGCCCACAACCACCCTGAGTGTGAATTGATGGTGCTTCTTATCGACGAACGTCCGGAAGAAGTAACCGAGATGCAGCGCCTAGTTAAAGGTGAGGTAATCGCATCTACGTTTGATGAGCCAGCGTCTCGCCACGTTCAGGTTGCTGAAATGGTTATCGAGAAAGCGAAGCGTCTTGTTGAACACAAGAAAGACGTGGTTATCCTACTAGACTCTATCACTCGTCTAGCTCGCGCTTATAACACTGTTGTACCTTCATCAGGTAAGGTTCTTACTGGTGGTGTTGATGCTAACGCACTACACCGTCCTAAGCGTTTCTTCGGTGCAGCTCGTAACGTAGAAGAAGGCGGTAGCCTAACTATCATCGCAACAGCGCTAGTGGATACTGGTTCTAAGATGGATGAAGTTATCTACGAAGAGTTTAAAGGTACAGGTAACATGGAACTGCACCTAAACCGTAAGATTGCCGAGAAGCGCGTGTTCCCTGCGATTGACTTCAACCGTTCAGGTACCCGTCGTGAAGAGCTACTGACGAAAGCAGATGAGCTACAGAAGATGTGGATCCTACGTAAGATTGTTCACCCAATGGGCGAAATCGATGCGATGGAATTCCTAATCGACAAGCTTGCAATGACTAAGACTAATGACGAGTTCTTTGACGCAATGCGTCGCCAGTAATCGTTAATCGCGACCGCAAAGCGGACAACGAGTCTCAAATTTTAAACGTCACCCTTAAGGGGTGACGTTTTTGTTTGCACTTCCCCTGTTTCACGCGCACAATACTGAGTGTGTTAACAGGAGGTTAATATGCTACAAGGATGGTTAGCGTCGTTACTCCTCGTATTGGTTGTTTCATTCTCACAACCGGTGCACGCGTCTAAGGAAATGACGCAGCAGGAAGTAGAACGCTGGTTGCAAAGCCAAGTGGTACTGCAAAAAGTTGACGATTTTTTGTTATTGGTGGAACAAGATGACACCGACGGCCTTAAATTTGCGTTAAATAGACTCGCGTTACCTCAGCAAGAGGTGGCGAGATTTTTGTTGCTCAAACATATTGAAGACAACGAACGTATTCTTTCCCCTAAAATGGCCATTTTCGTTCAAGGCCAAAAATCCCTGCCGCCTACTTACACTATGCTTGAGCGTGGTGATGGTTATGAGTTTTCTATTCCGGCGTTTAACTACCCAGCTATTTCTGCGCGATTGATTAAGCGTTGGAACAGTGATCAGAAAACCTTGGAGTTTATTCTACAGGCCGAAAGTGAGCAGTTGGTATTGCGTGATTGGCTATCTGAGGGTAGCGATTATGAGCGTAAGATCCGCGAGGACTTATTGGTCAAAGAGTTTGACAGCTTGTCACCGAAAGCGAACGCATTTATTAGTCAGCAACTTACCGATACCAATATCACCGAGTGGTTGCCTTCAACTCGCGTATTGGTGCGAATGGCTCAAGTGAATGAAGACGCAGCCTTATATGACTTACTATGGAAAATGCGCGCAGATTATCATAGCCAAGTAGAATTAGAGAGGCTGGCGAGTCTTTCTTCTCCATTTGCTCAGCAACAAATCATGGCGGCTGCTCGTAATCCGAGCCTAAAACGTCAGGCGATCACTGAACTTGCTCAAATCACGCCACTACCGAATGAAGTGAAAACCTTCTTGGTGACACGAATGACCAAGGTGGAAGACGCCAGTTTTGTCGCCAGTCAATTGGCGCAGAATGGTCATGGTGGATGGGTGAGGGATGTGTTGTCGACCAACAGCCAGGTGAAAGCGAGTTTGGTGTTGCAAGCCCTATCTAATTAACTGAATTTTTTCAGCTTATCAACATCACAGAGGACATTTCACCCGATGATAGATTTGCGTATATAATGGTACCTTCTTTCAAGGCGAAGTATCCCCTATGATTTACAAGGACTTACGTGATTTCACTCAGCACCTGGAAAGCCAGGGGCTGCTCAAGCGCATCTCACATCCCGTCGACCCTGATTATGAAATGACGGAGATCAGCGACAGAACTCTGCGATCGGGTGGACCTGCTCTGCTGTTTGAAAACCCGATTGGCTATGACATGCCGGTGTTGACCAATTTATTTGGTACCCCTGAGCGTGTAGCGATGGGGATGGGACGACAGCAAGTATCAGAGCTTAGAGAAGTAGGCAAATTGCTGGCCTACCTAAAAGAGCCTGAGCCTCCTCGTGGATTTAAAGACGCGATCAATAAAATTCCTCTATTTAAGAAAGTGCTGCATATGCCAGCCAAACGGCTACGTAAAGCTGCTTGCCAGCAAGTCGTTTGGCAAGGTGATGAGGTCGAACTTGATAAAATCCCTGTAATGAGTTGCTGGCCTGATGATGTCGCACCCTTGCTAACATGGGGACTAACGGTCACCAAAGGACCGAACAAGAAGCGTCAAAATTTAGGTATCTATCGCCAACAGAAGATAGCCAAGAATAAGATCATCATGCGCTGGCTCGCGCATCGCGGTGGTGCGCTTGATCTAAGAGACTGGATGGAAACTAATCCAGGAAAACCGTTCCCGGTATCGGTCGCATTTGGCGCCGACCCGGCTACCATCCTTGGGGCGGTCACACCCGTACCTGATACGTTGTCTGAATATGCCTTTGCTGGCTTGCTGCGTGGCGAACGTACCGAAGTGGTCAAATCGGTTAGCAACGATCTTGAAGTGCCAGCGAGCGCCGAAATTGTCCTTGAGGGTTACATTGATCCGCAAGAGTTTGCCGATGAGGGTCCGTATGGAGACCACACTGGCTACTACAACGAAAAAGAAAAGCACCACGTCTTTACAATTACGCACATTACTATGCGTGAAAACCCTATCTATCACAGTACTTATACAGGTCGTCCACCAGATGAGCCGGCTGTACTGGGGGTGTCGTTGAACGAAGTCTTCGTGCCTATCTTGCAAAAGCAGTTCCCGGAAATTGAAGATTTCTATCTTCCGCCAGAAGGATGTTCGTATCGTATGGCGGTGGTAACAATGAAGAAGCAATACCCGGGGCACGCTAAGCGCGTCATGATGGGGGTATGGTCTTTCTTGCGACAGTTCATGTACACCAAGTTTGTGATTGTATGCGATGAAAGCGTCAATGGCCGCGATTGGCAGCAAGTCACGCAAGCCATGAATGACCATATGGTACCGAGTCGCGATACCTTGATGATCGACAGCACGCCGATAGATTCTTTGGACTTTGCATCGCCGGTTACGGGTCTAGGTTCCAAAATGGGACTGGACGCCACGATTAAGTGGGATGCAGAGTTGGAGCTGGAGGCGGCGAAGTATCAAACAACACAAGATATCGAACGCTCGAATAGTTGGGATGAAACCTTATTGGCGAAACAGGTTACAGCTCAATATCCAGAGGTGACTGACTTGTATATTGCACCGGGAACGGGTACAAATCGTATGGTACTGCTGACTCTAGATAAGCAACGCGCAGGTCAAGCTATTGAGGTGATGGAAGGAGTAGAGGCTATACTCTCACCTTATCTGGCGACTAAGTTTATCGTTGCCTGCGATCAAGACGTGAATGTGCGTGATTGGAATGATGTGATTTGGGCGATCACTACGAGAATGGATCCGTCCAGAGATACATTGCTGGTCAACGATAGCACCTCTAGAGCATATTTAGATGCAACCAATAAACTTGAAGACGAAGTGACTCGTGAGTGGGGCATACCAATTAAAAAAGACCCTGCATTGGTTGCGAAGATAGACAGCATTTGGGATGAACTAAATATCCTATGACTAAGCGAGTAGTGCTCAAGCCTCAGAACCTTGAGTTTATAGTCGAAGAAGGGCAGACAGTGTTAGAGGCTGCGCTCAACCAGAATCTTGCTTTTCCTCACCGCTGTATGGTGGGAGCCTGCGCTTCTTGTTTATGCCGTATCGAGTCAGGTGCGGTAGACTATGATTTGGAACCATTACTTACCGAGAAAGAAAAGCAGCAAGGCTGGATGTTCTCCTGTCTTGCATATCCAAAGAGTGATTTGGTGATCACCTTTGGAGACGAATAAAAGAGATAAACCATGACCATCAATTGTAAAGTTAAGTCTATTGAGCCTTTAGCAGCGAATACCTATCAAATTTTGCTGCACCCAGAACAGCCTGTTAGCTTTAAAGCAGGTCAATATTTAATGGTAGTAATGGGTGAGGCCGACAAGCGTCCTTTCTCTATTGCTAGCAGCCCTTGCCGTCATGAAGGCGAGATCGAACTCCACATTGGTGCTGCGGAGCATAATGCTTATGCGTTAGAAGTGGTTGAATCAATGAAGCATGCACTTGAAGTGGGTGGCGACATTCAGATTGATGCCCCTCATGGCGAAGCGTGGATTCGTGAAGATAGCCAACGCCCAATTTTATTGATTGCTGGTGGCACGGGTTTTAGCTATGTACGTTCTATTCTTGATCACTGCATTAGCCAAAACATTGCTCAGCCTATTTATCTCTATTGGGGTGGTCGTGATGAAGCTCAGCTATATGCCAAACAAGAGTTGGCTGACATCGCTAATGCTCATGAGCGCATTCAGTTCATTCCAGTTATCGAAGAGACACTTTCTGAGTGGACGGGCAAACAAGGCAACGTACTTCAAGCGGTCAGTGACGATTTTGATTCACTCGCAGACTTCGATATCTATATAGCAGGCCGCTTTGAAATGGCTGGCGCTGCACGTGAACAGTTCACGCAAAACAAGCAAGCGAAGTCTGATCACATGTATGGTGATGCGTACGCATTTATCTAATTGTTAGTGATTTGCGGCTAAAAGGAGAGTTTTTATACTCTCCTTTTTGTTTTTTGATGGTATTTCAATCAAAAGAACGTTTTTTTTAAAAAATATTGAAAAAGGGGTTGCGCGGCTTCTCATTCTCCCTATAATGCGCACCACACCAAACGGGAGGGCAGCAAAGCAAGAGCCCAACAGGTTTGGCGGGCAAAAAGCCTAAACGAAAATAATTTGGAAAAGTGGTTGACACGACAAGTTATCTAGTTAAAATGGCCGCCCACTTCGAGAGAAAAGCCGAAAGGCTCAAAAACGAAAGTTTAGCTTCTCGAAGAAACGTTCTTTAAAAATTTAAACCTATCAATCTGTGTGGGCACTCGTTGATGATAATCAAATTAGATACCTCGGTATCAAATTAGGTTTTCAATGAACTGAGTGACCAATCAAGTCGAAAGACTTGGCACAGTCAATTCATTATCGTTCTGTTGGAACGATAATAGCTTTAGATTACTTATGTAGTTTAAAGTCAGTATTCATTGAGCCGACAAAATCTTAAATTGAAGAGTTTGATCATGGCTCAGATTGAACGCTGGCGGCAGGCCTAACACATGCAAGTCGAGCGGAAACGAGTTAACTGACCCTTCGGGTGACGTTAACGGCGTCGAGCGGCGGACGGGTGAGTAATGCCTGGGAATATGCCTTGATGTGGGGGATAACCATTGGAAACGATGGCTAATACCGCATAACGCCTTCGGGCCAAAGAGGGGGATCTTCGGACCTCTCGCGTCAAGATTAGCCCAGGTGGGATTAGCTAGTTGGTGAGGTAATGGCTCACCAAGGC